>CANODD010000012.1 GCA_947564705.1 uncultured Dorea sp.
AAAGCAAAAAATGACTAAGTATGAAAAAGAGAGAAATTATGGCTACTTTAACAGCAAAAACAACAATGAACTATACTAACACAAGCAATACTGGATTATGGACACGGTTTAAAAACTATCTGCATGATAATCAGCAGACTATCTTCATGGGAATGGCTATGATGAGCGGTAATTCTTATTATGCTTACAGCAGAGCTTTAAGCAAATAAGGTGGATTGTGAAATGCAAAAAGATAAAAGCCCTAAATTACATCAAAAAGAGCAGATGCTGACAAAATTACAGTTTCTGCTCTTTCTTCAATGTTATTATATGCAACTTATCTGCTTTATGCTTTTAATATAAACCTCTTAGCACTATATCTCAAAACATACTTTCTAAACAGACCTGTCATTAGTTTCCCACACATTTTCTACATTGAAGACACTTTTTATGATATTTCTTGGATAATGAAACATGCCTATTATGTTAATTCTGACATAAAGGGTCATACCGAAGAATGCCTTATCCCGATATTTATAAAATTTCTAAGGAAAGAACCGAAGGTGGGTTGAATAAGAGGGTAAGCCTTTGTGCCCTCTTATTCAGCACACTTTTGGTTTTTCCGAATTGAACACCTTCTTGGATATCGGGAAGACGGTGCAGATGTATTAGGCGTGTATCCGCTGTTTCCGGATGGTACATGCCAGTTTATCGTTTTTGATTTTGACAATCATGAGAAAGGTGCTGAGAAAACAGATTTTGCCAATGGTTATATCTGTATTCCAAGGGGGCTTCGCGATAATCTACTTACCGTATGTAGGGAAGCGGGTATTGAGTATAACCTTGCTGACCATAGGGAAAGGGGAAGACCTATTAGAGTTTCTTTTAATGGGGATCTGAAAACTCAGCAGGATTTGGCAGCATCTGCTTGCATTTGATCATGGGATTCTCAGTGCGGTCACGGCATTTGGAAAAACAGTTGTCTGCAGCTATCTCATCTCGGAAAAAAATATGTATAAATGAAAGCAAAATATAACCCTGGCTGCGTTATTCTCTACAGCCAGGGAATCTCTTGATAACCATTCTCCGTAATTATTGATATTTTCTACTCTCCTCGTATAGGAAACTTCATTGTCTACAGGTACCGGCATTCTCCTCATTCATTAATGCTTATTTGCCAGCTATAGCTATATGCTTTTCCTGCCGCTCGATTAATACGCAATCTTCAGCAGTTCTTCTATCGTCGTGACTCCTTCTTTTACAAGGCGCACGCCGCTTTCTTTCAGCGTGCGCATTCCCTGGTGTTCGCGGGCATATTCCTTGATCTCTTCCATCGACGCGCGGCGGCTGATCATACGCCGCAGCATGGCGTCCACGGAAAATATCTCATGGACGGCAATCCGTCCCCTGTAACCGGTGTTATTGCAATGGGCGCAGCCCCTGCCTCTCACCAGCGTCTCTATATCTTCCCCCAAGAACGCCCGCTCCTCCGGCGTCGCCGCAACCTCCTGCGCACAATGCGGACATACCTTACGCATCAGTCTCTGGGCGACGACGCCCACCAGGGAATTCGCTATCAGATAAGTCTCTACTCCCATATCCTCCAGACGCACGATACTGGACGCGGCGTTGTTGGTGTGCAGTGTACTTAGAACCACATGTCCGGTAATCGCCGCCCGAACGGAGATACCCGCCGTCTCGCCGTCTCGTGTCTCGCCTACCATGATGACGTCCGGGTCCTGTCTGAGCAGCGCCCGAAGCCCCGTCTCAAAGGTCAGTCCCGCCACCGGATTAACCTGGGTCTGATTGATTCCGGACACGTTCTTCTCCACCGGGTCCTCAATGGTGGAGATATTCAGCATCCTGTTTGACAGATACTCCAATACCATATAAAGCGTCGTAGACTTTCCGCTTCCTGTGGGTCCTGTAATATAGATAATCCCGTTATTGCTGTTCAGCATAGGCAGGAACTGCCGGTAACTCTCTTCCTCCATACCGAACTGGTCCGGATAGTCCAGTTCTCCCGCCGCGGCGAGGATACGCAGCACCGCTTTCTCCCCGAAGACCGTCGGCAGCAGAGATACACGGATATTGACCTGCCCGCTCCCCGTCTTTACGCGGAAATGTCCGTCCTGCGGGATTCGTTTCTCCGCGATATCCAGGTTCGCCATAATCTTGATGCGGGCGATCAGCGGCTGGTGGACGTTTCTCTTCAGCGACACATACTCCAGGATCACCCCGTCGATCCTCATCCTGACCTTCGTCTCACGGTCGAAAGGCTCGATATGGATATCGCTGGCGTTGCTCTTGATCGCCCTCTCCACAAGGCTGTTCAGCAGATGGATGATCGGCGCCTCTTCCTCCACGTTGTCAAGATCCGTAAGGTCCAGATCGTCCAGATCATCCGCCCCAAAATCCGCATTCGCCTCCGTAGCCGCCTGCTTCGCCCCCACCTCGGCAAAGTAATAAGAAATCGCCTGGCGGAGAGGCTGCTCTTCGCTCAGAAGAATCTGGAGGTGGCATCCGGTCTGCTGACGCACCTCCTCCAATGCGAAATAATTCAGCGGATCATTGGTCACCAGCACCATCGTCCGATTCGCCACACGAAGCGGGAGGAACAGATTCTTCTCGGCCAGCTCCTTATCCACCATCCCCACCGCCTCCAGCTCGACTCTCTGGGACGCCACGTCCACGATCTCCAGCTCAAGCCTGCTGGCAAGCGCCTCTAACACCTGCTGCTCCGTTACAAAATTCAGCTCGATCAGAATCTGCCCGACACGTCTGTCCCTGTGCTCCTTCTGATAGGCAAGCGCCTGCGCCATCTGTTCCGCATTCACATAACCGCGCTCTTCCAGTATTTCCCCAATCCTCAGATTCGTTCTCAAGATACCTCTCCTCCTCTTCTTACCCCTCTATCCGCTTTTACCGCCAGTTCAATAGATGACACGGCGATACTCCGGCAGTATGTACCATTATTCCGTTACATCCTCATGCATATACACAGCCAGTTCGAAGCTTACCTCCGGCTGTTCTATCACGTTCCAGTCTCCGTCCAGATAAGTCCTGCCGCTCATGTGCATAGAACGAACCTGGATAGCCGGATAATTCTTTTCAATATTCTCGATAAACTGATATACCTGGTCCACATTCCCCTGCAGGGTCATACTGCACAACGCAGTCAGCACATACCCGCCTGACGCGGCGAATCCGCCCTCTTCAACGATCTCTGCGACGGCTTCGGCTTCGTCCCCGGAAGCAGCGTCCTCTCCATTCCCGGAATCTGTATCTTCGGAAAGGTCCATCTCCCTCTCCAGATCCTGTTCCGACCCTTCCGCCGTCTGCGAAGACGTCTCCTTCGCATTCTCCTTGGTATCCTCAAGAAGCGTCCCGTAGATATAAGGCGCCGGGATCACCGGCTGCGCCTCGCCGATAGACAGAGATACCGGGAACAGCCCTGCGTTTATGGCGATACCGGTCAGCAGTTCGTCAATCTGCCGATTCTCCAGGCGTCTGTAATACACCTCAGAGACCTTGTCCAGCTCCTTCCTTTGTTCCGCTATGGTCTGCTCCAATACCGGGATGGAATTGACCGCGGTCTGTATCTCTTCCACCCTGTCTTCCAATTCCTTTCCCTCTATCCGATTCTCCTGATAGCGTCCGATCCCCGGCATGATCAGGAACCGAACCATAAAAAATACGATCAATATACTGACAGCCAGCTTAACCAGCAGTATATCCTTATCTGTCAGTTTCATTGCGCACCTCCCTGATCTTCCGTCTTTCCTTCCAGCGTACAAGACAGCGACAGCGTATACACTCCGTCTTCATACGTGTATCCCGTATAGTCCACCGTATGGAACAGCCCCGTGTCCTGGAGCCGGCGGATATAATCAGACACATCAATCACCGCCTTACTGTTGGCGTCGAACATCAAGACTCCCGTCTCCGTCTCATAGTCCGTAAGCAGCAGGTCGATGGCTCCTCCGCCCACTACTTCGATCAGGCGAAGCACGCTGCCGGAGAATTCCGGATAGACAGACAGGTTCCGGTTCAGACGCTCTACGGAAGAGCTCCCGTCCTCAACCTGCTTAAGTTCGTCTTCAAGCTCCAGCGCCTGCTGATAGATTCCCTCTCTTTGGACACTCTCGATCCAGTCCTGCTTCTTAAGGTTATCCCTCTTCACGATCCAGTTCATTCCCGCAATCACACCGGTCGCGATCAGTCCCGCCGCCAGAAGCGCCGCCGGGGCAGCCAGATGTCTTAATATCCCCTGGGCCTGGATGCCGATCTCTCCGGAATCCTTCTGTCCAGCTGCATACAGATCAATCTGCTTCTCTTTCCTTGTATTGCACGACATCGCCCCGATACAGGGTATCCAGTCTGACACGCCGTCCTTTCCCGGCACCGTGATCTTCTCGTCTACCTCCATAGGAAATACTTCCAGGTTAAGCTCCCGGATTCCTTCCACGCTGACCTCAAAATCCACGGCCGGACATCCCGCGTAATAGACGTCCGTAATAGGCTGATTGTTCTGCCTCCCCGCGTAGAACTGCAGGATACCCGAGATACTGCGCACGATCTCCGTTCCGAAATCCCACGTCCCGGGTTCGCTGAACAGACGGGAACGGCTGGAATAAAGATACTGTCCGTCCTGGCTCAGGATGCTGGTCATACTCCCCGTCTCGAAGAAGAGATAGACTGCCGTCCTGTCCTGATAATGCTTGAGATACCGGGTGAACTTAAGATAACACTCCACCGGAACCGTAATGCCGCTGACGGTAAGCCCCGTCTCGCGGCAGATTTTCACAAACTGATCCAGATTCGCCTGTTCCGCTCCTCCGGCGCAGATATCCACCCCTTGTCTTCCCCGCTCCGCGATGGAGTAGTCCGCGACTTCATTGCGGAAATTCTCCCGCACCTCTCTTACCGCCATCTCCGCGAGCTGCTTTCCCTTACTGTCCGGTATCTTAAACATCCTGGTTACGCAGAAATCCGCGGGCAGAACCAGACGTACCGGATTGGACCTGATTCTCCCCGCCGCCCACTCAAGGGCCTGTTTCCATCTGGCAAAGGAATCTCCCTGCCCCTGCAGCTCTATCCGCTCGGTCTCCGTGACAGAGGGGTATTTCCCCGGCTTACCCGTAGCCACTAATATACAATCTTCTTGAAATGCTATGACGGTCTGACTCATGACCTTCCTCCTTTAAAAACTCCTTCCGAACTGCCGCACATATCCCCCTTGCATGCGTCCGAAAAAATACTCCCTCGATCTTTCAGCCCCGCTCTAGGCCGAACCTTCGATCGCACTGTACGAATCGTAGATCGGAAGCATAACCGCTATAATGATAAATCCAACTACCATCGCCATCAGACAGATGAGCACCGGCTCCAGCATCGTCACCAGCCTCTTCGTGGCGGCTTCCGCCTCTTCCTCCATCGTCATAGCGATAGAATCCAGCATCGTATCCAGCCGTCCGCTCTCTTCCCCCACGAGGATCGTACTGGAAAGCTTCCTCAACAGCCCGTCCACTTCCTTAAGCGCCTGGGAGAGCGGCACGCCGCTTCTCACCGTGACCGCCACCTGCTCGAACTGCTCTTCTACATACAGGTTGCCGATCGTGCCCCCGGCGGTCTGCAGAGCCGCCACGATAGGCATGCCGCTGGAATATAAGCTGCTTAACGTCCGGGCAAACCGCGCCGTATAGATTACCTTATTCAGTTTCCCGATCACAGGCATACGGACCTTGATAAAATCCACGGTCCTTCTGACCCGGTAGATCTTCAATATTATCCGAAGCAGTATCCCTATGACGAATACCATGAACAGCGCCAGATACCATCTGCTCACCAGGAAATCCGATATCGCCAGCAGCAGTTCCGTCACCATGGGGAGACTCTCCATCTCGGAAAATAATTCTTCGAACTGCGGCAGGATAAAGGTAACGATCAGTATCACCACTGCCACGCTCATCACTAATAGTACCACGGGATAGGTCATGGCTGAGCGAACCTGCTGCTTCAAACGGTTCTCCCGCTCATAATGCAGGGAAAGCCTTGCCATCACTGCGTCGATATTACCGCTCCCTTCCCCGGAGCGGATCATCCCCAGCATCAGTTCCGGGAAATTTCCTCCCATCTCCATCGCCTCCGACAGGCTGGTTCCTTTCTTAAGCTCCGAGAGAATTTCCAGATAAACCGATCTCCTGGACGCCGCCAGTCCTTCTTCATCTGCGGTAATCTCAAGCGCCCGCACGATGCTGACGCCGGACGCCAACAGCGTGGACATTTCTCTGCAGAATTCGGCGAGCTGTGCGGATGAAAACTTATACGCTTTCTTGGAACCCCTGACATCCTTCGCCTCGATCAGGAACAGTCCCTGCTCCTTTAACTGCTGCTGCAGTACATTTTCCCCGGAGGCTTCCAGGACTCCGCGCATGGTCTTCCCTTCCATATTCTTCGCTATGTAACGAAATTGCGGCATTGAACTTCTCCTTTCTGTGTCTTTCTATTTCTGTGTCTTTCTATTTCTATATCTTTCTTTTTCTATATCTTTCTATTATTTAAGTCTGTATCTGTATCTTTCTATGTCCTATGGCTTCTGATCCTCTTATACCTTTCATAACACTATATTTAAGTCTGTATCTGTATCTTTCTATATCTTCGTCTTCCTGTATGTTATAGTTCATCTTATATGTTACATGCCGCAAGATACCATCTCAATATCTCATCACCGTAGAAAAACGCCGCGCCCAGTCCGAGCGCAAGGAAGGGGCCGAATGCGAAATGGTCTTTGCGTGTCATCTTCTTGCGGGCAAGCATCCAGATACAGTAGCACCCCCCGGTTATCAGACCGAGGAATATAGCCGGTATCATCGCGCGCCAGCCGAGAAGCCAGCCGCTTGCCGCCATCAGTTTGATATCTCCGCCGCCGAAAGCGCCTGCTATTGCCAGCGCCAGCCCAAGCATCGGTAATGATACGATGACCGCGCCGATCAGGCGGTCGGGAAGCGTATGCTCCGGGAACAGCCATACTGCGGCGATTCCCAGAAGAATGATGATTATATGAAAACGATCGTATATGATCCTTGTATCCCAATCTATGAATGCGATTACGGTCAATACTCCCAGATATGTAAATGCGAGTAATGCCCTAAGTGATAATATTCCCCACTCTCCGTAACCGAAGAATGCGCCGCAGTATAGGAATGCCGCGCCGCCGAAACACTCTACGGCGAAGTAACGCCCGGATATCTTCATCTTGCAGCCCCGGCATCTGCGGTTCTGGAGCAGGTAACTGAGGCAGGGGATTAATTCTATCGGGGTTAAGGTACGGTTGCAGCCGGGACAATGGCTGCGGCCGCGGGTGATGCTCTCGCCTGTGGGGAGGCGGTAGATCACGACGTTTAAGAAGCTGAATATACAGGCTCCGAATGAAAAGCGGAGGATGTATAAGAGAGCTTGTAACAGTGTAATGAGCAAGGTTTTGGGTCCTTTCTATGAAATTCGTGGATTCTGCTTCCCAAGGGGACGGCAGTTCCGGGATTCCTTTTCTCACGCAGACGGGGCAACACTCCGGCGAACTAACCGGTAACTGCGACTAAGGAACTCAGGAAAGCCTTCGTTCCTAAGTCGCAGTAACCGGTGGATTTCGCCTCCGTTAAAGACGCCCCTGAATTGTCTGCTTAGAGAAAAGGAATCCCGGAACTGCCTGTTTCCTGGCAATGAGCTTTACAATGCCAGTGTATGTTGCTTGTCTTTTGTTTTATTGTGGTTTTGTCTGTATGTAGTTCTTCTGGTAGCTAACCTCATAGGTTAATGGCTCTTTACAGTATTCCACGGTAAAATCGCCTTCGCGATAGAGGAAACGCTGTACTTCGTAGCCGCTTTTGTCAGTCTGCAGCAACCAGAAATCTCCAGGTACTTTACTTCCCAGGATTACCTCTCTCCACACCTCTTCCGATACGCCTCCATTTGAAGACGTATCCTGAAAGGGCTGACCGGACGCATATGTTTCCATAGATGCCGAATCTAACGCCATCCGTAAAGATTTGGCATTCCCCAATGCCACCTGAGCGTCCGCACGGCGCATAAGCAATAAAGTTCCGGGCATCGCTGCGACAAAGACTGCCAGTACAAGAATGTTGGCGCAAAGAATACGAATGAGCCATCGGTTATTCTGTTGTTTGATAACACCATCTTTACTAAGCAATTCCTTTATCATGCTATTCCTCTAATATTAATTTATATCATATTTTCCATCCGATGGATTTTCTCCTGCACCCCATGTTTCTTTATATGTGCACGTCATCCCATTCGTATAAACAAGTTCGCTAACTTTACCGTTAGAAAACTTCACTGAAGTAGGTGCGTTTTCTGTTTCCGCTAATGTTTGTATATCTGCCATTGATAAATTAGTGGTATTATTAAGATCAGCATCCTTTTTTCCCTGACCATACAATTCATCTCCCAACGTTTGTGCTGCCATAACGCATGATCTGGTTTCTGCTATTACCTGTTTCTTCCTTGCCTTATCAATATACCCCGTCAATGCCGGGATCAGTAATGCTGCCAAGATCGCTAATATTACTAATACTACGATCAATTCTACTAAGGTGAAACCTTTTTTCTTGTTTTCTTGTAATTTTCTCTTCATTCTTTGTTCTCCTTCTTTCTTGTTGTCTTGTTGATAGTTATATCTATAAATACAGTCCTGCAGTTTGATTTTTCTTTTACTCCCCTTGGCAACGAACCGGACAGACCGTGCGTACACGGACATTCGACGGCTGTTGTGAAGTTTTACGCCTTTTTTTCCCGCGGGCAATGAGCCGGGCGGGCGTGTTTGCATGCACATTTGGCTTATTGTGCTGCAATAATGAACGGCGTATTGATTGATCTCTGCATAGATGTATCTATATTCCTTATTTGTATTACAGACCGGAGGTCTTACGGACTGCATTCTTTTTATGGTCCTGCCTCTGTTTTGACCGAAGCGGTAGGCGCGTCGTGCCTGACCGCCGTGTATCTCAGGTCCAGCGTAACGCTGTCCTGGGCGATCAGATCGTTTTTCTCTTTGTCTCTGTAAAGCTTTATTTCGGCGTTCAGATATTCTACCTGCGCCTTGTCTGCTGTTCCCGGCGGATATGAGAATGTAACCTCCACATAATTCCCCATATAATATCCGTCGGCGAACACCTTACTGAAAGCACGGACCTTCGGCTGGCTGCCGTCCTTATAATAATAACTGTAATCGTCTCCTGAACCGCTCCGGACATAATATCTGACCAACAAACGTCCGGGTTCCACGTCATTCCCTGAGATCGTTTCCAACTTTGTCTCTCCGAGATATACGTCCGTGTCCGGACATCCCTCCGAAGACAGCAGGACCACATAACCTTCCTCGTTGACGAATTCCAACGCTAATCCCGTGTTTACGCCTCCTATACCCGCAATTTCATCTGCCGAACCGCATTTTCCATAAATCTTTACATGTTCGGCCGCGCTTTCCGTTATTCCCCGAAGTTCCTGGATGGTATTATCCACGATGATCTGAGCATATTGAAGCCTCTGCATACGGATAAATATCTTGGAAGCCGGACTTATGACTCCGATTACCATCATCATCATAATGCCGAACAAAAGCAACGTGACGATCATTTCCACCAGGGTTGTACCGGACCTCCTCCTGCGATGGAATCTCCGAAATCTTCTCACGGAGTACCACCCCCTGCCCCTCCGCCGCCGGGAACTCCGAACATATAGAACGTCATCGTCTTTCCTTCTGAATCAGAGACTTCTTTCTTCCCCAGCTCCACTTCTACGTTAAAGAGCGTCGCGACTCCTTCCGTATTCCCGTCTGCCGAAGCAGCTTTGAAGGAATACGTTACTTTCCCGCCACCTTCATAGGAAGACGATTCCAGGTTCCGGCAGATCTCTGCATTCGTCTTGCGGATCTGGACGCTTTTAGCCTGTGCGTTCGAGCAAAATGAGATCGCTCCCTGCATGACGGCCATCATCATCAGGAAGATTACGATACTGACCATGATCTCCACCATCGTTTCTCCTGAATTCTTTCTGACTCTACGGTTCTTCATGCGCGCCTCCCTCTTTATAAGCATTTTCAAATGTACATGCCGTGATACTGTTACTGTCGGACAGGTATTCGTACTGGATCTTATCTATAGTGTCAGGACTAATCTCCGGACCGTCCTGGCTTCCATTGTGCCATTTCCCGTCTTTCCAAAAAACCGGACTGCCATTATGCATAAAATTCACTTTATAAGAAGCCTTCTGTCTGTATTCGGTATGATAACTGCTGGAAACTCCATTCAGATCTGCCGTCACCTCTACCGTGAATATGTATCTTATGATTCCTTCATTTATAATGGCGTCCGCCTCGTTCGGACCTATCTCGCCGGACATATCCACATCCTGCTCCTGGTTCACTTCTTTATACATGACTACCCTGATCGCACCGTACTTCTCCATATCCGTCCCGGCCGGACTTGCCGCCGTATAATGGAAGATCGTCTCGTCCGGATGGTCGGGATCGTATTCTCCGTATGTCCCTTCCAGAAACTTATAGACGTACTCGTAAAAACTATCGGCTGGCGCGCTGCCTGCACCGCCTAACGTGCTGGGCTTATTATATTTTTTTAGTTCTGCGTCTAATGACTGTGCAAAACTCTGAGCCAGCCGATAACTGCGCTCCTGCTCCAGGCGCCGGTTCGCCCGGGCAAGAAGCAGTCCCGATGAATATAGCATAGCGAGGGCAAAAGCCATCAGAAACGCTGACACACAGACAACGATAACCAGGGACGACCCTTTTTTAGTTCTTAATTTCTGACGCACTTTTGTTGCCCTCCTTTCCTCATCTAAAACAGAATCTGATCATCTTCAGATCTTTGATATGCATCGCTTTGGCTTGTGCCGTCAGGCGCATTTTCCGCAACATCGGAAGATACCGTCGCTTCTGCGGTAACACGTAAGCCGCTGTCCGTCACTGTCGTTCCCTTCGCCGAAGTCAAACTTACGGCATCCGGGAGAATCAGACGGTAGGTAAATCCTTTTTCTTCACTCCACTCGGTTTCCAGACGTGCGTTTAACTCCACCTGATAGGTATATATAAGTCCGCCGTCTTCCACATAGTTGCCTGTATACGCCATCTTGTAATCTTCCAGTTCAAATGCCTGATGACTGTATATCTCCGGACCTGTGATTCCCGGATTCTCCTCCGACATCTTCACTTCTTCCCATATATCCTGATCTTGACCGTCCTTCTTCTTCTGGTATACGACGATCTTCTTCCCTCCGGTAAGAACCGCCTCGGCGTCTGCTTCTTCCACGAATCGGTATTCCGTCTCGGCTCCGTCCTTATTCTTCAATCTCACGTAATAGGTATCCGCGAGCCTGACGCCATCCCAGCAAAGCGCAGTCTGGCGTGCCGTCCAGTTCTCTTCTCCAAGCATATCCGGATTGGTTCCGGCATTTACTACAATTTCCTGCTCATAATCATCCTCAACCAGCGTCGTCGGTTTCGGAAGCTGTACGTACGGTAGCTGCCATGTATCCGGATTTACTGCCCAATCCGAACTGATCTGTCCGCCTCCCGCCGATATTCGGGTGTAGATCAGGAGCCATTTGCCGGCATATTCCGCCGATATTCCTCTTAAGGTCGCGCTGTAGGAACCGTCCTTATTGACCTCCATCACATTCGGCGGCAGTATATTCCCCGTCATAGCCGGACAAGTCGCAAGCAATCCGTCTGAACCTACTTCCAGGATACCGCCCTTCTCAATCGTTGTCCTCGCTGTATTGGCTTCGCTTTCGCTGTCGAAGATATAGGCTTTTAACAGATAACTGCTGTCGCCCGGAGGAATACTTCCTGCATCCGGTGTAACCGTTACCCTCAGCCTGCCGGCTTTTAGTTCATCCTCCGCCTCGAATTCCTCCACCGATACAAATTGATCCGGAGCATATTCCCAGTCTCGCGCCCATACTACCTGCGGAGCGTTAATTCGGGCCGGTATGTTAAGCTCATACGTCACGCCGTTCACACTGTTTACATAAGATACGTCTTCCGCCCTCGCCTGTGCAACGATATAAATCACCGCTTTCCTGCCTGCGTAATTTTCCAGGTTCAGCTCCTTACGGTACATACCGTTCGGCTGCTTCTCGCCTGCCGGAACAGTTTCCATAAGCGCCGGCGTTTCAAGCGTCGTTCCGTCCGCCGCATAAGGCTGCACATAAATTCCGTAAGATACGCATCCACTCTGAGGATTCGACGGTGCCGCACCCATCTCCGGCGTCACCGGAGCCCATTCAATTGCATAAACTAATTCGTCTGTATTAAAGTTCACCGCCGACGGCTGCGCCGGTCTTGGCAGGCGCTGCTTCACCGTATACTCCTTTGATGCGGTCAGCCCTACCGTCTTCTCGCTGCCCGACGTATCCCCTATACGGGTCACAGTCAATTCAACCTTTTTATAGGTCCAATCCTCCGCATCCGCTATGTACTCATTACCGGATATCTCCTTATTCGTCACGATAGACACCTTCTGAGAAGTTCCATCGTCATTCTCATTGATCCCTGCCAGAGAGATCATATACTTCTGTCCTGCCTGATACTCGCCCGCTCCCTGATCCCATTGGAATGTATATTGCAGACGGTTATTAACGTCATATTCCGGCTCCAAGTTAACGTCCGTCAGATTCGGCCGCGGCAGCCATTTAAATAACGTGTTTGAATTCCATCTGTATTTCGCAAAATCCGTATCGGCTAACACATGGCTGAACGCATACGGCCACTCCATCTCCTGTCCTTCGGCAACGTCTGTCCTGCCCGTCTCTAACTCGTTCAATTTCTCCTTCGGGTAGGTATAGATACATCCGTTCAGGCTGCCCAGGTTCAAATCTTTTATCGGATAGTAGGTGTATACAGGTCCCAGACCGGACTTGGCATACCATATCCGGACTTTCAGATCGCTTACCTCCGCGAGCTCCTCAGGCAAATTGGCAAACGCAGCGGATACGGTTCCGTTCGCCGCCGTCAACATGTCGATACTGTCAAATACCGTATTCTGTCTTCCGTCCCAAGTCCCAATCAAATCTGCCCTGTATATGGGCGGGGTGGTGACAGACATCTCTTGATTGCCTTCATTCTTTCCATTCGTAGTCAGCGTCACCGTGATCCTTAAGTCCTCCAGAGACCCTCCTGTTATATTGACCGCAGGATTCGCTACCATATTCTTGTCCGTCTGAGCCCCTCCGAGTTTAGCCAAAGAAATCTCCGGCTTGTACGCCGGCAGATATACCGGCACCGGCGCCGGTACAGATTCCCGGATATCCATATCCACAGACGTTGGCTTTGCCTGGACGATTAATTGCTGAAGGGGTGTTTTTCCCGTTGCCAGGGACGGACTCATATTTCCATTCTCATCTACTTCCATCTCCGTGCCTGCTGTACTGTCCGTGGACTGCACCGATATCTTATATATATTCTTTCCGGATGCATCCTTGAACTCTGCATAATCCTCCATATTCACCAGATGACATTGGTATTGGTACTGATTCGTTCCACCGTCTTTCCTCAGCTCAATCCGAATCTCAGGAGCCGGCAGTACCTTGCCAAGCCCGATGTGGCTTTCTGACATCCTTTCTTCTGACGGCATAATCGTTTTATCCGAGCTATGTGCACGAACGCTTACTTTCAGATACCCTCCAAGAGCACTTATCTCTTTCGGAAGAGTGTAACTATAGTCTTCTGTGAAGAATTCAAATTCCTCGCCTACAGGCTTCCACTCCTCACCGTCCCCGATCTTATCACTTCTGTATAAAACTGCAGTATACTTATAAGGATTCGTACCCGCAGAAGGTGTCACCTTTATCTGAATCTTATCTTTATTCGTGTCCGTCAAGTTCAGTTCGACCCTCTCAGGAGCCGGCATCTGGTTTCTGCCTCCCGTTTCCTTTTGGATATAATACTTTTTCACATATTCGTCAAACGAGCTGTTAACTTCCACTATGTCAGATAGCTTTCCATATTCATCATTTTCAATTTCGAAAATAACTTCTCCAACTTCTTGACGATTCAAGATAACTTTGTTCCCATTAATCTGAAGATTACTTCCTTTAAAATTGCTTTTAATTTTACTGGAATCCAGATATATGAGATATTGTTTCCCGTCTTTTGTAAGAAAGTAAGCACACCCGCTATTAACTCTGTCCAAGCTCGCTTCACTTTTTAGTTGATTCACTGTCACGCTGGTGGTACCGAGTAAAATAAAGCTATTTCTTGCGTTGTCGCTTAGGAAATAATTATATATTCCTTTCTTGTTGTAATTTACGCTGCCATCCTTACTAGCGGCGGTGTTATTCATAGAAACAATCGGGAAATTCGTTTTGTTATAGAAAGACCCTAACCTGTTTACGGAAAAGCAATCTTCTAAAACTGTATTCTGCGCCCCAGTCTCTCCATAGCGATCGCCAAATATACCGGCGACGAACTGTTCTCCTTTTAGCTCCCATGCATAATTCCGGCATCTTTCTATTCGAAGTTCAATATTCTTCGTATCTTCGCCAATTTTTGTTGCTGTATTATCAATATAAGAATCACTGGATAGGAACCCTACGATTCCAGACGCCATCGATTTTGAGTAGATCTTTACTCCCGGTCCATTGACGCAGTCCAAAACTTGAATCTTATAATTCTGCCTTTGATTTCCAGCATTGGTTTGGGAGCTATATGCCGTCACATTCCCCAGGATACCGCCGCTGTCGTTAGCGGAATTCGCATAATTTTCTCCTGATCTTCCATATATATTTCCGAAATTTTTACAGCTTATGATATTATATTCATTGCCCTCATATGCATGGTAGAGCTGCGCTGCGATACCTGCCGCTGCCCCTACCCAGCCCTCGTTATAAGTCGTCTGCAGATTTCCGAAGTTGTAGCTGTCTTCGACCGTCCCTCCGGTACCGGTCCACTGTCCTATGATGCCGCCTGAATAGTGCGTCCTCAGACAATAAACCGTACCATAATTGACACAACCCTTAAGCTTCCATCCGCCTGCGGTCGTATTATTTTGATTTCCTATAATCCCGCCTGCGAATCGATTCGTATCTCCTCTGTTATTCGTATCTCCTTTCTTTATCTGCCCCTCTATTTCTCTTCCTACGAAAGCCTGATTCAACAGGAAGGATTGATCTTTCTCAGATTCATTCATCCCAATGATTCCGCCGGTACCCACGCCGATCGCTTCTGATTTGTTAGCTATATACCAGTTTCCTGTCGCACAATAATTCACGGAAGCCTTCGGCGAGTTGTAGGCAGTGATTCCGCCTATATTACCATTGACGGACATCGTCAGCAGAAGAGTCCTGCCCTCCTTCAGATTAGAGCCCCCATTATAAGTAAGGTCTTCCAACGAAGAACTTATATTCTTCCATTCCACATATGAAGAATCCTTACGAATCCCTGTTTGTCCGGCGCGCTCTGTCAGTTTCTCCCCGTCTGAAACCAGAGCGCCGTTATTATCCTGCATGCTCTTCATCGCGCTGCCGTCGCCTGACAATTTGATATTTCCGTTGTTATATCCGGCGATGCCTCCTGCCATACCGCTTTCCGCCGATATGGTATTGGTCTTCACTGAATTACCTGCAACAAGCCGGCATTCCGTGATGAATCCGGTCTCTTCGTTCTTCCCGGCGACTCCGCCTACGTGTGTAGCCTGCGCTTCCTTCTGTTCCGCCGTGCTGGTGCTGGTGGCGGTGTAGATTCCCTGAACGGCGCATGTAATTCCTCCGACTTCACAGCTATCAAGCCTGCCGCCGTTCTTTCCGGCAATCCCGCCGTAGCAATTCCCTGCCGCGCCGCCTGCTTCCTTTATCGTTACATCCGATAATTTACAATTACTTACGCCGGCTTCGCTCAAGTTCTCTCCGACGATACCGCCAAGATATCTGTAATTACTGAATCCGTCAAAGGTAAGATTAGAAGCCTGCAGATTCGTTATATTTCCTGCGCTGCCTTCGTTCCTGCCTGCCACGCCGCCCACGGTAAGCCTGGCCGCGCTTACATTCACCTGCGGCATAATTCCCGGACTTTCTTTCACGTTCTCGCTTGCCGTTATAAACCCTAAGTTTCTTCCGGCGATACCGCCTATGACAGACCCCTCGCCGGATAGTACGACTCCTTTACCGACCGTACATCCTTCGATCCTTGCTGAAGCCTCGTTCTTCGCGCATACTGCGCCGATTTCATCTGCTCCCCTGCTTTGGATATGTATGCTCTGTCCTGGGGAAGTTTCTACCGTACATTCCTTGATCGTTCCGTAATTCTCTGCCACGATCCCTCCGGCATGACCATAGTCGCTGTTGACATTACCGAGATTCTGGCAGGAGATCAGACTAATCCCCTTCATATTCACTGCCGTGATACCGCCTGCAGGCCCAAAATTCGCCGTCACAGACTTACACTTGTTCCTTGCCTTTGTGACGTCTCCCCGGGCTTCGCCTGCGATTCCTCCGGCATGACCTGCAAGCGCACGCACCTCCGCCGCCTCACAGGTCAGGTAAGGCTTAACTGCCATTGCCGCCGCAGAACGAACTTCAAGGGTTCCCTCGTTGATCCCGGCGATTCCGCCGACCTTCAAATTCCCGACGATACCTACTTTGTCATTTACAACGATTACTTCTTCTCCTTCTGCCGAGACGGCGATCGTACCGCCCCCTTTGTTTATGCCCGCGATTCCGCCGATCCCTGTTCCGCTTCGGCCGCTGACCATGCGGCTTGTTGTACCCTTATCCGCTGCCAGCAGTATATTTCCCTTATTGCTTCCTGCAATACCGCCTGCGTAATTCCCCGACGCCGTAACATCCGCTTCGTTACGATTCTCTTCTAATATACCGCCCGACAGATTATAACCTGCGATTCCGCCCACATAGCTGCGCCCGAAGATACTCTTTCCTGCGCCGGTACTGCAGCGTCGGATCGTGCCGGATGTATACTTGCTACCGTTATATGTATATTCATTTCCCAGACCAGCCCCGCTGCCGGATGCTCCGACGAACGCATTCACATTCAGCCCTGCGATTCCGCCGATATAATCCAGACCCGCGTTTCCGAAATTATCAGCCAGCTCACAGTCAAATACTCCGCCGGAATTGAAACTAACGATACCGCCAAGACCAACGAATCCGCTCATACTTCCTGCATTGGCGCAGTGGTCGATTACCTGGTTTCTGCCGTTAGAGCTGATGACTCCGCCCACCAGAGATACATTCACATCTTCAATCTCACCCGCCGCAGAAGTCATCCCTTCTTCTGACAGATAAGCTTTCAGGGATACGCCTGCCGCCAGGCCTCCCTCTTCATCCGGTTTGGAGATATCTCCCGCGTTCTTACAATTCAACAGTACTAATCTGCTGCCTCTTTCGCAATATCCGACCACACCGCCGGAATAGAGATATGACTGAATCGGAACATTATTATTCACCTGGGTCAAATCGGTTCCCGTGTTCCCCGTCCGCGAAATCGTCAGACAGTTCTGATTTGCCGACTCCACGACGGCTGTCGGAATATTATTCGTCTCATTGACCTTTGGAAGCATCGGCACAAATCCTGTTGTATCCGCCGCTAATCCCACATTCTTTACCGCCAGAGCTCTCAGAGAATCATTCCCGTCTGCAATTGACAGATATTCCAGAATCCGAATCCTACCGTCGCCTAACTGACTTTCGGCATATGTTCTCTGATATCCGATCATACCGCCGGTAAACGCCGCCCCGGTAATCTTTCCCAGCGTATTGTTCGCCTGGAGACCTGACGCATTCATATCAGTAGTAAGATCTACCACATTCGCGCCGATACAGCCGCCTACACAGTATTTTCCATTCACACCGGACGGCTTTATTTCGAGTGTATTTCCCAAAATCTTCACCGAAGCGTTCAAACCGATACAGCCGCCCACAGCGCTGCCTGCCGCTTCCACCTGTCCGCCGATCAATGTATAATTATCAACCAGATCCAGATTACCCTCCGTGTCGTTGAACCCGATCATTCCTCCTACGAAATTATTGCCGGTCACGATACTGGAAACAGACTTTACGGTAAGCGCCTGATTCTTTTTCGTGAGTCTGATCTTCCCATTATTGTATCCCGCCAGTCCGCCGACACAGTCGCCTTCCACCGCTTTCCAGTCGTCCCTGACCATCCTGAATACCGAATGGTCATAATCAGACAGATAGCTGGCGCAGTTTTCCAGCGTTCCTTTTGAACCGTTATAACCTGCGATGCCTCCGATGTAATACTCATAACCGGCAACCACGCCGTTATTAATACAGTTATAGACCGTCGAATCCGTATCGCCGCCGCCGTTTTCACCTACAATGCCGCCTACATACCGATTACCGATAACATAACTTGCATTGACTGTCGCCGCAACCCCTTTCTGTGCGCCCTGAATCACATCCTTTACATCACTGGACAGACTTCCTGCAATGCCGCCTACATGATCTGAACCCAGGATATAACCGCCTTTTTTCGTACTGCAGCCCACAAGCTGGCTGTCTTCACCATGACCTATGATACCGCCTACATACTTTCCGGCAAGGCTGTCTCTCTTTGAACTATCATACCTGTAATTATCGGAACGTCCGGAAGCGCTGCTCGAATCCTCAATACACATTCCCATTCCATATCCGACGATTCCGCCGAAATATCTGCCGTTCAATGTCCCCGCCGTATCGGCTGAACCGGAGGTGCAGAGCACCATACCGTCGTTGTCGCAATTCTCCATATTCGAATCACGTAAACCGGAGCCTGTTTGAACAGACGACCGGTATCCTCCGTCAAGGCGTCCGCCGATCCCGCCCGTGAAAAGATTCCCCTCTATCTTCGCATGATTTATGCATCCTTCAATCTTCGCGCTGCCCTTTACACTGGCATAACCGAAGATTCCACCAATTCCATATTGATAAGAAACCGCCGCCTGCTGCTGCTCTTTCTCGTCTTCCTCATTTCCGTCCGTCCATGTCATCTCCGGAAGACTCCCGCTCACAGCTCCTTCCATCTGCAGGTTTTTAAGAACAGGATTGTCCGCCGTGCTTCCGGCCTGCGCCGGTTCTAACGCCGATAAACTTCCATCCGCATCCTTCTTTGCAGCGATTCCCACCAGACCGCCGATCGCCGCCTGTTTGTCTTTGCCTCCGCTGCCTGCCCTGTCCGCCAGATATACCTCAATCGTCTTAGCGTCTCCACCGGCAGAAGTTTCCACCCTGACGTCCGTCATCTGCCCCTCGCTTCTTCCGCACACAAGACCGACGCCAACCAGAGAATCGAATCTTTTTTCGCCTTTCTTCAAAGAGAGCTCCGGATTTTTTAATGTAAGATTCCGGATCTTTCCTTCCGCCTCACAGAAAAGTCCCATATATTCTGTATAATGCTTTTGCCGTTCGGACACATTCGAATAGAACTTTTCGATCTCTTCATCCGACGGCACGGAATCCGCCCCCAGCCGCATATGAGATACTGCCGTCACGCCTCCGTCCACTGTATAGTTCTTTGGAAGTAATCGGATGGAAGGAAAGTCTAGCACGGTATCTCCCTGCTTCACACTCTTCCATTGAAGCTGTCTCTTACTTCCTGCGCCGGAAGGATTCGCCTCCTGAACCTGCGCAGTATACAGCCCCGTCCCTTCCGAAGTCCAGTCCATATTCCTGCCCGTCAGGTTGAATACGGTTTCCTCATTTTGCTTATAGTAACGAATATTCGAAAGATGACGGAAACGGCTGATCTCCACTTCCTGTTTTCCGTTCTTCTCCTTCGGGGCGTCTGCAAACATCGTATTTTCCGTATTCGATGTTACCGGACTGCTCCTGCGGTACTCCCTTGCATCCTTGCCCATATTCTGATACGTCGGATTCACCTCTACCTCTGCATAGATATCCTGCGGCTTTTCAAGAACAGGCACAGCTTTATCCAGTCTTGTAATACTAGTACTATACATTTTATCAATATCCGCAGCGCCTGCCGCCTCCAGGCTTTCCATCAGATCCGCCGACATCATGCCGTCCAGTGTCAAGGAGAACCTGCTGCTGCGTCCTTCCGATTCCTGGTATGTAAGCGGGAACATCCACTCCCCGATACTATTACCGTCCTTGTCTTTCAATGACAGCGGTACCGCCGCTGCGCTGCTGCCTGGTCCGTGTCCGTTCTTTATCAATTCGTCGCGGTTTACCGTCACAGAAAAAAGCTTCTCTTTCTTATTCTTCTCATAGAAAGTAATCCCGAACTCGACGTCCAGATTATCGTGCCTGGAATTGCTGGACCAGTTCAGAGACAATGTCTCGCTGTTAACCAGATTGATCGTAGTCACCTTCAGACGGAGCGGTTTCAGCTCTACTACATTCGTAACGTCCTCCGTAGAATAATACCCAAGCAGCCGGTCCCTTCTGTTCTTGTACGCCCGGTTATCCTCCGCCGCGCTGATGTTCAGGATATCCTTATCGTTCGCTCCTTCGTACGCAAGGCTTTCGCAATGCGTCGCATAAAAAGCAGAATACACATGCCCCGTCTCCACGTCGATCTCTATCGTAATCGCCGCGTTCAGAAAATCCTTTTCATAGATATTATCCTCCAGAAGCTCCCGCACCAGTTGCTCTGATTCAGATCTCTGCTCCGCCGAATCGCTGTTCAATGAGATTGCATAGATACGCTCCTTCTTCTCTGCATCACTGAAGGTATCGTTGCGTACTCCTTTTCCCTTCTCATCATCTATAATCTCC
Organism: uncultured Dorea sp.; assembly: GCA_947564705.1. Lineage (GTDB taxonomy): Bacteria > Bacillota > Clostridia > Lachnospirales > Lachnospiraceae > Sporofaciens. Next base: position 20,761 of record CANODD010000012.1, read on the forward strand.
TTCTGGAATTCCTTCCACTTACCGGAAGTACGGTACCAGGTCAGCTCCGACTCCGCCGCAAGATATACTGTCTTGGCATTCTCTTCATTCTTCCTGAATTCGGCAAGCTTGATATACCGCAGGGCAAACGGAACCGCAATCGCCGTAATAATCCCTAATATCACCAATACCACCGTTAATTCGGTCAGTGTAAACCCTTTCTTAGAGTCCTTCTCCATAAAATCCCCTTCTTAGTCTGATTTACTTACCAATTCACAGCCTGATATCTACATATTCCCGTATGCCATCGCATCTGATATCTACATATTCCCGTTCGCCATCGCATCCGGATTCTGGGCGAATGCAATCGCCATCTGCCGTGTAATCCTGCCCTCTCTGAGTAGCTGCAGAATCGCTTCGTCCATAGATATCATTCCAAGTCTCCGGTTGGTCTGCATGATATTCGGGATCTGATGTGTCTTACCTTCCCGGATCAGATTCCGTATCGCCGCATTCGCGTGGAGCACCTCGAACGCAGCGACTCTGCCCATACCGTCCGCCCTCGGTATTAGCTGCTGGGAGATGACAGCCTCCAGCACGTTGGAGAGCTGCACCCGGATCTGCTGCTGCTGATGCGGCGGAAATACGTCGATCACACGGTCTATCGTACTCGGAGCCCCGATCGTATGTAAGGTAGACAGTACCAGATGCCCTGTCTCCGCCGCCGTAATCGCCACGCTGATCGTCTCATAGTCTCTCATCTCGCCTACCAGAATGACGTCCGGATCTTCTCTCAGCGCCGCCCTTAAGGCATTGGCATAACTCTGGGTATCCAGGCCGATCTCCCTCTGGTTGACCATGGACCTTTTATGATGATGAAGGTAGATCGGAAGAGCACACGTCTGAACTCCAGTCACTTAGGCATCTCGT
>CANODD010000013.1 GCA_947564705.1 uncultured Dorea sp.
AGCAGCCACACGATGTAACCCAGCACGATCGGCAGTACAATTGTGTATGTCTGCACAAAAACCTGTTCCATTAGAGCGACCTCCTTCTTCATTTCCTGTAATCAAGCAGGGAAGACTTTTCTCTACTCGCAGCGCACCCTGTGCACCGCCTTAGCGGCATATTTCCTCTGCACGGGGCTGTGCATAATACAAGGGTCTCTCGAAACCCTGCTCCGGGCTGATTCCATTTAGACTATGCTTACTCCTATACATCATCTGGTTCTCCCGATATCTGTGCCGAGATCAACTCGTCTTGAAGTTCCCTTGCATATTTTCGAAAGGCATCTTCATCATCCCTACACATCATAATATTTTTATTATACGCTTCTCTATCATTCACCCAAGTCGAGATTCCCATATTAATAGGGTCACCAGAACTAATTGTCAAATTAAATCCCGCCACCTCCATATCATTAATCACACTTCCACTCGAAACCGCAATTGTTTTTTCCATTGATTTTAACACAACTTTCATCTCCTTTTATTGATATAATGTTTAACACTCTTTATCATTTTACACCTATCCCACGGTCTTGCCCTTATCTCCATTATTATCTCCTGCTCATTTTTATTATTAACTTTTGAAAAACAATACGTGAAATTTCCAATTCTGTATCGGGATTACCGACGCCGATGCATTATATGCCCGCCCTCCGACTATCTGTCCTTTAGACAAAGGAACGACAGCAGTAAACGTTTGCCATCCACCGTTAGATGTACCTCTATCTCCTTCACTGTTTATATATTCTGCCCCATTAAGAGTAAGTCCTATCAGATGTCTTGTCTGTGCCGTGGAAAAATTTCCGCCAACCGTAACAAGCGCTACCCCTGCGGACGGGGCTGTATAACTTGCCAGATTTGTCCAATTAGAAGCTGTAAGGCTTTTGCTGGCGCCGCTATTTGCATACATAATTGGCTTTTCCTGTATTTTACTAAATGATATTCCATTAATACTGACGCCACTGGAATCAATTTCTATTCTCGGAGAAGATGAAGAGCCAGATTCATTTGGCGCTTTCACACCGAACCTACACCGTGATGCTTTGATATAATTAACTGCCGTTCCATCCACAACAGACGATCCTAATTCCAAATTATTACCACATAAACGTATTTTCGAATTTTGAGAATTCTTCCCAAGCCCTATCTCCGTTGCATTGAACGATGCCAATGCCGTACTTCCACTCCGTATATTTACATTACTTCCATCTATATAAACATTCAGCCCTGCACTGTTTCCAACTGTTACCGTATTCGCATATACGGGCTCGGAACTAATACGCCAGTAAGAACCGTCATATGTAAAGATAACAGTCGCACCAGCTACCCAATACGCATATCTTACTCCCTGTGCATAAATCGCTTTTGCACCTGTATTGTTTACATTCAATGTTGGAGACGCCGCAGTATTCCCGTAGGTAAACCGCACCGCAACCGTTACCCCCGCTTTCAATGCGATTGTTCCACTCGCCAATGTTGCAACTTTCGCCGCTGTAGCTGCTGCAGTCGCCGAAGTAGCATAGAGCATCTGACCGTCTGCCCCCTTAGCTCCTGTTGCTCCTTGCGGACCCGCTGCTCCTTGTGGACCTGTATCACCTTTTGGCCCCGCGGGTCCTGTCTCTCCCTGAGGTCCAGTGTCTCCATGAGTCCCAATAATCACCGGTGTGCTGACAAAAGTCGTATTATCTGAATAGGTAACCACTTCATAATTCCAAAGATATCTTTTTATTATAGTAGTAGTCTGCATTGCGGCAGTCCACCCAGATGTAGATGTGGTAACCCCAGTTGCAGCTGTACTTGCAAGATAATATTCCGAAATGGATTTAATCCCTTTCCCTTCTGTTCCTGCCGATCCCGTTGCACCTTTATCGCCATATACACCAATTATCCTCTTCTCCGTATCGTAGGAACTCCCGTCCGTATAAGTAACAATCTCATAATTCCAGAGATATTTGTCTATTGCTGTCATAACCGGTACATTTCCTGACCATAATGTAGGGACTATCGTACTACTAGAAGATACTGCATATCTGTTTACTATCGAAGCAATCCCGACCCCATCTTTTCCCGGTTCTCCGTCCTTTCCGTTCGCACCGTCAGAAACGTTTGTCACCGTAACCTCATAAGAACCACGAACAACACCCTCTCTGTCCACAGCCTCAAACTGATAGAGCGCCTTGCCTTGAATATCACTTGCATTAACAATCACGGCCTTTCCGACTGCCAGTTCTTCACCATCCTTCATCCATCGGATATCAAACTGATCTGTCAAATCCGCCCCCGCTTCCCTCACATTAGCAGTCAGAGTTGTGACACCTTTCCCATTCCTAAATACAATCCCATTATTCGAGGTGATGGTACAGGAATAAGTTTTGTTCGCCCGGATCAGGTCATACATCTTTTCCAAAAGAGAGTCATCGATTTAAGGCTGCAGTTCAGTAAAATTATCAAATGTCGTTTTATTCCTTGTTGGATCCGTAAAACTCCTGACCTGTTCTGTGACTCTTGCCTGTAGATATAACGGCGGGTTATACTCTTCATCTTCTATCACAACCGTATCCCCGATATCCGTATCAAAATATCCATCTACCTCATAACTTGCTTTTGGCACACACAACTTTTTCAACTCTGCCAGCGCCCTGCCATACAGCAGGTTCACATTATCCGTATCATATTCCCATATCTTTGCTATATACCGGTCAGATTCCTTCGACATCAGATTAGAAGGAAAACGATCCCTCGCCTGCACGGCAAGGACATTCCGATTTCCTCTAGGGGAAGAATACTCTAGCTTCCCATCCACGTCATACTCCGCTTTATCCAGGCTGGTTACAGTCAGACCATTCCGCCCGAATGGGCGAATAGCCGTATACAACTCTGTTATGTCGGATGTCTTAGTGATTCCCCTTACATTCACGCCATACCTCAGAACAAAATCTGTACGCCTGGAGCCTATACCCTGACATTCGCTATCATGCTGCTTATACACGTTCATAATAATCCGGTTCAGGGAATGGTCATTATTCAGCACCGGCACAAATTCCGCTTCCGCCCCAAACACATTTGCAAGAGAAAAAAGCCTTGCAAGGATTGTCTCCGTTCCCGTCCATTCATGCATTATCCTTTTATCAGAAACTTCATTGATCCCCAATACAACCGTTTTTTCATAATCGATCACAGCAAGATATTCTGCAAAACTCATAGCCCTTGAAGCCTTATATGCCTCTTTCTGTTCATTTAGCAGCTCGAACGATAAAGAATACGCGACAACTTCCACAACATACTCTGTCCGCACCACTTTCATAATATTCAGATAATAGTCCCTGTCATTATAACAAAATGCCAGCTTATTCCCCTCTTCAAGACATGCAGAATCTTCATGCTTCGCACCGGCCTTAAAGCAGTAAGTATTTGCCGCCCCCTCCAGATAAGAATGCAACTCGTCATCATAGTAGTGCAGAGCTTTCAAAGCTTGGTTATCCATAAAAGCACATACCCTGTCATACGCATCTAATACTGCTATCCTTACATGATCCATTACAAGTATGCCTCCCTTATCTTCGCTGTGACCGTTGGTGCTGGAATACTGAAATCCGAACAAAGAAACTGTACCTTGGTTACACCCGGCGGCGCTTTAAAATAAGTACTCCCGCGCACTTCATCTTCCAGGCTCGGCACACCGTCCACATAAAACTTTGTATTTACACCATCTATCAGAATTACACTTCCCTTCTGATAACGATTTGGGATATCATACAGATAACTTACGTTGTTCTTCTGAAAGCTAATATCTCCAAAGAACATATAATCAACCACGGAATACGATGTCCCGTACTGACCTAAAAAGATGGTAACGGAATGTCCCTTAACACCTGCAAGGGCGGGATACCGATAATGATACTTCTTCCCGCCAAAATAAAACTCAAATAGCTCTCCTGATTTCTGGATATAAATCTGTCCATTCCCGCTATTTGTAACTGATTGACTGGACGGTGTATACTTGATCCTTCCTACCTCTTTCTCCCGTATCTGGAATACGGCAGATGCTCTATTCTCTGCCGCACTAGATTTAACAAGATGGATAGAAGCCAGATGTTTATCGTCTTCATCCCCTATCACAAGCTGCAGAGTCCCGGTTTGACTCACCTTTGTAGTCTCAAACCAGACCTTCGCCCTTGCAATAAAATTTGACGCACCTGACATACCGTTGGAATCAGGCGGGAGCGTCACATATTTACTGGCTCCGTGCCAGGTGCTTCCACTTCCACTACTTTGTAATGCAATCCAAGAACGTCCCTTAATCGTACAGCCACAAAAAGTACCTTCCCTGGGATATTCATAATGTCCCCCGTCAGGAATCCCCTGCCCCTCTGTCATTGCACTATAATCGGCATATTTTGTATATTTCAATAAGACTTCCGATTTTTTTCGTACTTCTTTATCGACTTCTTTGATATCTCCATACTGCATAACCCCATATTCTGAAACAATGCCTAAATATCCATTTTCATGCTTATGTACAATCTCATAACTAACCGGCACAGATTCCGTTCCTTCATTTATGATTACTGCCTCCAGAATGCCGTCTGCATTGACTTTTGCAGGAAATGATTTTTCTACAACAGAATGCTTGAATGGATCTGTGCAGTAAAAAACTATTTCTCCTGTCACGCAGTTTCTTCCAGGAGGAATCTCACTGTTTCCAGCTTTTGTTGCAATAAAATATTTATCTAACTCATCATTAAATATCAATTCAGCTTCTTGCGCATTCAAAAGACCATTTAACTTATTATATGCCTCCCGAAAAGCAGCATTAGATTGTGCTGACAATTGATATGTAACCGTGATAGTGCGAGCCGGATATCTTTTATACTGGTATTGCATTCCATCTACGTTCCCTATCTGCACATCCTCAATTTCACACTCCATCAGCTCTCTGCCGCTCACATGGATCGTTCTAAATCCATATACTTCATAATCAAGCCACTTTCCATTAAACTTGACAGCTTCCGCCGGAAGAATGTTTTCATCTTGATATTCTATGGTATCTACAAAAGTATACATTTCAGTTACGATATCCTTTCATGTGATTCTTAAATTCTTTCATGCTATCTAATTCCGCTTGCGTAAAAACCGCCGTAGTCTTCGCAAATTCTCTCCCGTTGACTTCCAGCGGAACAACGATCGTATACACCGCGCCATAACATCCCTGGGAACCAAATTCACTCCCAATATCATATCCCCCGGCATAAGCCACCCTTCCGGAACTTCCATAATCAGGTTTCGCTGTCTTTCCAATTTCTACAGCCGCTTTCCTCACGTCTCTGATATCATCAAGAAGCCCCTCTACAAATCCCTTTGTGGTGTATCCTCCTATCTCCCTGGTAACCCTGGAAGGAGAATGGATTTCCAACGCGGCTCTCATCGTTGATGCTATCTGGTTTGCCAATCGATTGGCTGCCGCAATCGCCGCGCCTGCACCGGCATTGATACCATTAGCAAGTCCTATTGATGCCTGATATCCGGAACTATAAAACTGCGGCTGCGCAGAAGATACCGACGATACGATACCAGACATACCTCTAGATGCTGTTGCCTTCGACTGATTCATTCCACTTTCAACCGCTCTCTCAAGACGACGCATACTCGTTTCAAACTGTCTGTTAATTTCTGCCGTCTTTGCCTTAACAACTGCACTCATACTCGTCATTCCGACATTTACAATCCTCTGCGTGGATGCTGAACCTGACGACACTGCTGCTGTCGATGCGGATATTCCACTCTTCACAACCGTTGTTACTTTAGACATGTTATTTGACGCTATGCCTGAAACCCCGGAAAAGGCCCGATCCCAAGTGGATGTAAAATCTGCGCCCTCCATTGCCACCTGAACCGCCTGAACCACACTGTCTGCCATTTGAACAGCCGCATCTGTCGCAATTCCACTATCTGTCAGCCCTTGCGCCAGCCCTGCGACCAAATCCTGACCGATACCTTTAAACAATACAGAAGGAGAGTGCGTTTGAGTCACATCACGCAAAGCATTTTCTGCATCCGTGCCTAAATTCCCCGCAGAGACCGCAACATCACCAGCCCCCGTGTCAATACCACCTGACAATCCAGATGTCAGATCATTACCAACGGCCGCCCAGTCCGTTCCTTCGATAGATTCTCTTAATGAAGTTTCTACCTGCGTAAACATATTTTGTATTGCTGTCGGGATCTCATCACTGTTTACGCCCAACGATTCCAGCAAAGACTCTTTTGCTACCGCTCCGCCATTATCAAAAGACTGTGCTAATACCTGGAGTTGTTCATCACTGGCATTTGCCATCGCCGCAACATATCCTGCGCCCTCGGGTCCCATATCCGCCAGATCATCCAATACTCCTTTGCTAAGCTGCAAATTCTCAAATCGATCCCTCAGAGACTCCATGTTATCTCCCCATTTAGAGATTACTTCCTGGTTTTTCTGAAGATTTGATATCATTTCATCTACAGACATCGTCTGTTTATCTGACAGCGTATCAAACATATCCGTAGCTTTATCCGTATAGTCCTGCCATGTTTCACTAAGGGTGCTGACCGTCTCTTGGTTCGCCTCTGACAATTCCTCCAGACTGACCGTCTGGTTTGCGATGCTTTCAGCCAGCGCTGCCCTCTGCTGTTCCTGCGCGCTCTTAACGGCTTCCGTCTGCTCTGTCTGGCACTTCGCCATAACGCCGGTCAGGTATTCCTCTGTTTTCGCAAGCCCCTTCTTCTTGTCATTCAACGCCTCTTCCTGCTCTGCCAGCTCCTGCGTTGCCTTATTATATTCGCCAAGGGCTTTCGGGCCTAGCCGGTTCAGGTTCTGGTATTCCTCTTCAACGGCCTTACGTTCTTCCTCAATTGCCGCAAGCTCTTCCGTGACCTTTGACTGTTCTTTCATGATCTCCGTATAGCGTTCCTGTGCAGCCTGTGCTTCTGCCTGCTCCTTGTAAGCCGCCACCTTTGCCTTGATCTGGTCGGTAGACATGCTGAGCGCGTCGCTCTCCGCATCATACTGCAGGTTCAAATCCTCCATGGAACTGTTTAACGTTTCCACATAGGACTGCAGCTTCGCTTTTTCCTCAGCGCTTTTATCCTCTTTCCCGGCCAGCTTCTCAATCTTCCCGGCCAGATCATCATTCGCAGATGCCTGCGCCTTAATATCTGACACCGTCTCGTCGTAAGCCTTCCCGGTTGATTCGATGGATTCTACCAGCTCCTTCGATGACTTTATGGCTTCCTCCCTTCTCTTCTTTGCCTTTGCCGCCCCCGCATCCAGCTTCTCCAGAGCCTTAGAAACCCCGACTAACACTGTAGCAAGTGCCGCCGTTGTCGTAATAATTATCCCTATAGGGTTAGCATTCATTGCTTTATTCCACACCATCTGTGCAGCCGCCACAATGCCTAATTCACCCGACAGAACCCCCAGCATGGCAGTCTTTGCCGCTATCGCTATGGTGCTGACCGTCGCTGCTTTCGCCCCGGCCGTTTCAGCAAGCGTATTCGCCCCCTCCGCCGCCGTATTCAAAGCCGTCGCCCTTGTATCAGCATTCTCCGCAGCCCTTTTCAAGGTCTCTGCCCTCGCCGCATCTCGGTTCGCATTTGCCTGAGCCTTTGCCGCAGCCGCCTCCATTTTGTCTGCGGCTGCTTTTAATCCGGTTGCTTCCGCTCCCCCTGCATCCGCAAGAGCCCTCGCCTGAGCTGCCGCTTCAGACAACTTTTCCGCTGCAGCCTTTGACTTAACAGCCTTCGCCGACGCTTTTGCAGATTTCCCACATAATCTATCCGCAAGCTCCGCCGTCTTATCGGCTTTCGCCCGCGCTAATGTAGCAGCTTCCGCTAATTTACTCGCATTTGCTGTGGCCTCCAGCGTATTAACTGCCTCAGCCATGCTTCTTGACACGCTTACCAGCCCGCTGCTGATATTCATCGCCGCTTTATACGCCACAAAACCTGCAGTTGCCGTTCCAAGAACCGGTACCAGAGCATCCAGATTATTCACTAACAATTCTATTCCCTCAGACGCTACAGAAAATGACTTATTTATGCCGGATGTAGCGCCCTCTATCATAGCTTGGAACCCTGGAAGACCATTATTCTCCAATGCATTATTGGTTGAGCGGATAATACTTTCCATTCCCCGCGTAACCGCAATTCCCATATTGGTAAGAGAAGTACCGATACCCGCGCTTGCCGCTGCTGCCCTCTCTGCAAAACCATTAACGCCGCCATCCAACTCTATAAGCTTGTCATTGAGCTGATCAAATGTAATCTCGCCAGATTGCAGCGCGGCATACAAGTCCGTTGTCGCCGCCGAACCTGCATACCCAAACGCCTCCGCCAAATCCCTGAGTGCAACGCCCATCGTTTCCTGCAACGTACGCCAAGAGACGATATCCACCGCCCCTTTCGATAACATCTGCGTATATTGCACAAGTCCGCGTGACGCGTCAGCTGATGAGGAACCAGAAGCATAAAAGGCATTATTCAAAGCAATAGACGCATCCGTTGCTTTCCCAAGGTCACCTGTAAGAAGCGCCAACTTCTGAGTCGAAGCCGTAATCTCATCCAGGGATGTCGGAACACCTTGGATTCCATCTGACAACCTGTTAATAGAAGCCTCGGATTCTTCTGCACTGAAACCAATCTGTTGCATTACTTTCGGAAACTGATTCATCGTATCAAATCTTGATACCGCTCCACTCAACGAACCTTTCAAAGCATCCACTGTAAGAGAAAGCGCCTTAAACACTCCTATCCCCTTTGCTATATTCTGAATACTAGAAGTTGTTCTCCGGCTTGCGCTGTCCAATCCCTCCATAGAACCAGCAGCCCGGTTCATGGTCAGCGTAAAATTTCTATCCGTTACACTCAGCACCGCTTGTACGCTATAGGTTTCCATCTTAAAGCCTCCTTTCCTTCTGTTTTTTCATCAGATTATAAATTCCCTGACTTTTCATATTTACGCCGGTTTTTTCCTCCGCCTGCATAATCCCCCGGACTCTTTTTTCCAAATCAAAAAATTGTTTGAAAGTCTTGTATACAAACACTAGCTTATTCTTCCCAGCTTCCCTCTTTGCCTTGATTTCACGATTCATCCACGCCTGCAGATGAATCTCATACTCCCGGTCTGCCTGTTTTAAACGGAAAGCAGTCATTCTCATGTTATACTCGTAGAGAGTCATTCTGTTAATCTCTGAGAAATCATTCATACCAAGGAATCGCAGACTGTTGAGTACTATCTCTTCATAGACTTCTCCCGAATCTCTTTCTTCACCTGCTTCGTCGCTTCCTTCCGCGCCTTTTCCTCTTCCTCCTGCTCTTTCAGGCTGTTTTGGAGTTTTCCCACCTTCACCCGGGTAGCGTTTGATCTTTTAAGCTCCTCTATAACCTCATCAAACAAAGCTTCCACATCCTCTACTTCGTCAATGAATCCATCGATGTCAGCCTGAGCCGGACGCTTTTCTTCGGCATAAGTACCCACATACAAGAATTCTGATAACGTCACTGGATCTCCCGTTAAAAGGAGCGGAACCTGCGTTTCAATCCCAAGCCCATATTTCACGCTCGTATTATTCTGAGCATAATATTTCTTATCCAGTTCTCTTACAAACCCAACTCCAAACTTCACTCGATATTCCTCATTTTTAATTTTTAATAGCATTTCCTCTTTCTCCTCTCCAATCCCGCGCGCCCCGAGCGCCGCCTTAGCGGCATATTTTCTCTGCACAGGGCTGTGCATAAAATAAGGAGAACGGACTCTTTCCGTCCCCCTACACCTCTCCTGTTCTCTGTGTATCTGCAAATGCGTAATCTGCAATCTCCTGCTGCTCAACCGTGACTGTAACATTACCGCGCTTCCCACTTCCATTAATCCCAAAAGTAAGGGAACATTCTACATAATCCTCTGCCGAGGAATTCTTCTCAAATTCCGTCAGATAGCCCTGAAAATACATTCCCTTGAATTTGTTTTCTCCGGATTCAGCCGGCTCTGACAGATTTGCCTCCCAGACCTCAATCAATTCATCCCTATCCATCGCATCTTCCAACTTATCGATCATCTCGTCACCCTTGGCCAGTATGCTTGTAGCCGTGATCTCCACCTCCGAGGTTCCTGGAGTACGAATCGAACCATCCTTTGTAGCCGTCGAATCCGCATCCTTACTCTTAGAACGGCCGTTCTCTGTTGTAAATGCCAGAATCGTTCCGTCATTTGTAGCTGCCTCTTTCTTGATCCGATACAGATATACGATTTTCTTACCCTGTACTGCCTCTGCAAATAATTGTAACCTATGCATATTTAACCTTCCTTTCTTCTAACTGAACCGAAACTCCACTTCAAGTATCCCGTGGATAAGCGGTCGCTTCGTTGTCTTGTCTGCCAATATCCTCTGATTAGTATTCAGCACCATCCAAGAAAAATCCGGCGTATGCTCCAGCCTCCTGCAAATTCCCTTGATTTCAAGCAATATCGCAGAGACCGTTCCGCGTTTCCTTGGTGTATTTCCCCATACATGAATTGTCTGATACACAGTTCCGAATACAGCGCTCTTATTGGCGCGGTCCGTCTGCTGGCTGACATCCAGATATACAAAAGGATATGATTCATTCTCTGACGGAAGCTCACCGTCATAAACGTCATATCCTCGATTCCTGATTTCTGTTAATAACCATGTAAATAATTCCTGCTGCGGATCCACCCGCCTCACCTCACTTCGTTAGTCGGTCCATATCACGTCTAAATTGCTCTTTCTGATCATTAAACGCCGGTTTCATGTATGGCTGTGCCTCCATGTATCTAGTTCCCCACTCTACATATGGCGCATATTCTGCCATAGCTTCTGATTTAGCAGAGAGACCGCCCTCAGAAATCTCAAGTTGGATACTCCTTTTCAAATTTCCCGTATCCACCGGTGCATTCCTTTGTGCTTTCGCCTGAAGCTCCGCACCGTTTTGCTTCACGATCCGTTTCACAGAGTCCATGTTCGCCTTTTTCTTCAAGGCAAGCCTCAGCTCATTCACACCTTTCAACTTAACTGCCATCACTGCACCTCACTGACAATAAAGACCTGCTTATTCCGCAGCTTCCTGGAAAGCTCCACCTGGTACAACCTATCCCCGATGCGGAGCCTGCTAAACGCTTTCCTGTAATACCTCTGCAGACGGACCACCCGACACCCCTGCCGAATCTCCCCGTAAACCAACTTCAATGTCTCCGTTCCGGCATCCGTCACATTCGCATATCTCATTTCCTCTTCAACGCTTTCCGCTCCATAATCACCAGTAGCTTTCTCATATTCTCCTGACTGTACTTTCTGGAAATAGACAGGCGTATCAAACCTCATAAGAACCGGAACCCTCCTCTCCGGGAATTCGGTTTCCTGACATCTAGCCACGCATTGATCTCATCCATGAACCCTGCAAAATCATTATTGCTAAAGTGCTGGGTCTCCCCTTCTACGTTATTGATAAGCATTCCCTCCGAACCAATACGGTTAAAACGGATAATAGCCACCTCTGTGACGATATGCTCCATCTCGTGAGGCGGTTCACAACCTCCAAGTAGTACCCTAAGCCTTGCTCTGGCAGCGTCCAAAAGCCAGTCCAGCTTTTTATCTTGAGAACTGTCCTCTGGATCTATGCCAAGCAACAACTTTAAATTTCCCAGCGCGTCACCTTTCCCTGTTAGCTCATCACACATATGCCGTCACCTATGACTATGCCTTTGCCACAACCGTTCCTTTTCCGGCATTTACCGTATGATAAGATGCATCGCACTCCACTACCACAATCTCACTTCCGGAAGCCGCTGTGATGTCGGATGTGCCGTCCCATACCGTCCACCCCTTCACATTCTGCCCTTTCACAGGAATATCCAGCATCTCACCTGTCTTATATTTGTAAGAATTCCCACTCGTAACTGCCGGTGTAACCGTAATCTTCGTGTCTCCCGACTTCGTACCGGCAATACTCGTTACGGTCAGCTCGCCAAGCCCGCCGGAGGTCAGTTTCGCAAATGCCTCATCCTTTACAATCATAAAACCTACATCCATTGTAACCCTAAGCGCTACTAATTCCTGCTCATATAGGTTCACAGGAGTCCCGTCTTCATTCGTAAGCGTGGATAACTGTGCCTCTTCCGAAATCTTATAATTCATTCCATAAGGAATCCCATAGTACATGTAATCAAAATCCCCTGCATAGATCGTTCCTTTATCCAGCGATTTCATATCCATCACCGGCTGTCCGTCTAGCGTATTGGCAGACCGGTCATAGATACTTTCCACAACTACACCGTTTTCAATCTTATGGGCATTCCTCAGCGTGCTCCGGTTTTTCTTGGTAGACAGAAACGCATTTACATCATAATCCTCATCTGTAAGCAGATCCTCCACAGCAAGGATATTGTCGTAAGTAAGCCCTCCATTGATCACATTTCCTGTAACTCCTACAGACTTATCTACCGCATGGAGGAATGGATTTTCCACATTCAGGATCGCCGCATTATCAAACTTCTTATAGAATGCTTCTGCAATCTTCGGCTTCATCACTTCAAAGAAATCCGACATCTTATAATGCAGGAACTCCCTGGAACACGGGATAATAACACCCAGCTTCTTCGCAACCATCTTCACCTGAAGCCATTGAGCTTTTGATGCCTTGATCTTCTCGCCCTCACCTACCCAGTAGGCGCCCGGTCCTTTTGCAAAATATTCGAACACCTTTTCTTTCGAATCCATCTCCTCATACTTCGCAAGCCGCATTACCTTGCTGTTCTCCATGATTTCCTTCAAGATCAAATTGTGGTATTTTTTCGGAATGTATCCATCCTTATGCTCAAATACGGTCACGTTGTCCGGATTCCAGGTCTGTGCAAATAACTGCAGCTTTGATTCCAATTTTCTGTTCTTATTCATTTTTCTGCGTCCTCCTAATTCTTAATGATTCTGTTTTTGTTTGCCATTTCCCTGATGGATGACAAGCTTCTCCTCTCGCCGATGATCTGGCCGCCTTCCCTGGGTGTTGACTGCCTTGCTTTCGACTTGACAGCCTCTGCGATCTCCGCGTCCCATGCCTTCTTGATACAGGTGATCGCCTCCTTGATCTTCTCTGCGTCAGAAATATTTACCAAAGAATCGGCAAATACAATCGGCAGAGACTGAGTCTGCAGCTCCTTCGTGATCTCCACCAGAAGCTTCTCCCTCTCGAATGCCTGTTTTTCCTCTTCAAACTCCTGCCGTTCCTTCTGCCGGATGTACTCTGCCCGTTCATCCTTGGTCATCTTCGCCAGCTTCTCGGCCTCGGACAGCTTGTCATCGGTCATGGACTGCCATTTCGTCCGGGCAGCACTGACAGCCTTGTTGACAGCCGCCTGCACACGTCTGTCAAACTCCTCCTGATTTCCTTTCTGCTTGAGGAATCCGTCGAATGACGGCTGGCCTTTGTCATCAGCGCCTTCGTCATCGTCCCCTTCGTCGTCTGAATCATCCTCTTTGTCAGGATCACCATCATCCCCGGATACGTCTCCCTCTCCCCCGTCAGCAAATAACTGCAGGTCGCTGTACGGGAAAAAGCGCTTTTTCTGCGATTCAGACAGCAATACCTTCACAATTCTGTTATGCATTTCTGATACCTCTCTTTCTTTTAAGCTAACCGGACATAGTCCGGGAATTCATCGGCAATCATGCAGATGCCAATGAAAAAGGAATCCACCAGAGTCTTTGATTTCTCTGACAGATTCCCATAATTTATATCAGCCCTTCCGGGCGATATCTCATATTTAATTGCATCTTCCGTCAGATTCTCAATGGATCTGACTAATGTCTGACATAATGCCGTCACGCCGGCACACACCACATCCCGGCCAGGCTGGTCATACCCCGAGTGACCGATTACTGAAACCTTGTCCTTGCGGACACTTACCTCAATCAAACTGCATCATCCTTTCTTTTCTAAAATTAATCATAAGAAAACCACCAGTCTTTACGACTGGTGGATATTACTCTACAAAATCAGCTAAATGCTCTCCTGTTTGAATTGCTCTCTTAATATCAGACACATATCTCTTATATGAATCAGGACCATATTCCAACTCAATCTCACCATCAGGATTATAACCAAATTTCTTTTCATACTCCTGTTTTAAAGCAGTGAGTTCTTTTGTATCCTTACCATACCACATTATTTTATCATCCCTTCTAATACTTCCAAAATTTCAGCTTTAACACCCGGAAATATACCATTAAACATCTCAATGACTTTTTCATTTTCATTATACATCATCCTTCCAAACTGCGCAAAGGTTTCCTTCTCTAAGGCATAAGGTTTTTTCCAATATCCTGAACTACGATGTCCATATCCAAGAAATATCTGTCCATTACTACACCCGTGTAATATATCTGATATTCCTCTATATTCTTCTTTTACTCTTAGTGGTTTGTCTCTCTCAAATGCATCTGGGTATTTCAGGTACAATATTTCTTCAATACTTTTTCCATGTCCTATAGATTGATTCAGCAACTTTTGATAATCAGACATAACAGACTTGCTTAGTAATCCATTTTCTGTCAAACCATAAGTATCGTCAATTTCATGAAATAACTCATGTGCCAGTGTTGATATTTTCGCATTTTTTGAAATATAAACGGTTCTTTCCTTTGCTGAATAGGAAGATTTCATTCCCTTCGCCCGTTTTACCGTCACCCGACCAAGCGATTGTGTCAGCAATAGTTTTATGTTTTTGTTGCTTACAAATTTGATACCTTTTTCAAATAACTTTTTTTGTCTTGATATACTTGTAACGGTCTCTACTATTGATTTACCGATATCCACTTCATATGCTTGTACTTCTTGTCCTTCCAACCACTTTCCATTCTCAGCCCTGTCCATATATGCAGCTGTACTACATCGACAGTTTGGGTGCATAGGCGGCGCATTCTCCCCTGGCGCCATATCCTTTACCTTGAAGGTTTTTCCATTAATCGTCTTACATATTTTGCAGGCTGTACCCAGTGCGATGAATTCATATTCCTCATATCCATTCCTCTCGAAAGACTGCTTCTGGGCTTCCGTTTGCACCCGGGCTAGTTCCGTCTGTAAAAGACGTTCCGCATCCGATCTGCGGACCCCGAACAGCTTTACCAGGTGCCTTGCCAGTTCTCTTGGATGTTTCCCCTGTATCATCCCCACCTGCAGAAGCTTGGATAATTCCGCTTTCATCATGTCCTGATACATCCAGATTCGGTCTGAGAACTTCGCATTGTGGAAGGATGCGTTCACGATTGTATGGGCCGCTTTCTGATTATCCATAACCACATTCCCCAGGATTCCCGCCTGCCTCTGAAATTCGTCCAGCGTCCTTTTGGTCAGGACCCTGTCAAAATATTTCTGCAGGTCATTAAATCCATCCACCAGTTCCAGGCCGATATTCGCCTTCAGCAGTTCCAGTCGGTTGATCTTCATAGTGGCGTTATAAAGGCGCATTTTCTCATTGGCTTCGACAGAAAAATCTTTATCTTTCACATACTTTGCGGCCTTGCGCCCATATTCTTCCATGTCCAGTCTGGACACCCGTTTCTTCGCCTCGGTCAGCGTGATACCTTCCCTTTTGGCATATTTGGCATAAAATCCGTTGATCTCTTTCTGGATCTGGTCCACCATATAATTATAAATCTCTCCAATACGCTTCCGGTACTCCGCCTCCTCGGTGACATTATGCTTTAGCTGTTCCTGCTCCCTGCGCTTCCAGTATTCCCTGCTGTCCATTTACATCCACCCCGAACATCCTCTGATCAATGACCGTTTCCTGCTCCCCTTTACGCTCTTCCTTCACCCGATCCAGCTCTGCCTGGGCGTCTTCCACAAAAGATGCCAATTCCAATAACGTTTCCTGGCTGAACTCCGCACCCGCATCGGCCAGGGCTTTTAACTCTTCCAGAACCGCCTTTGGTAGATTTGGGGTAAACGTAACTGTGAAATCCCCCAGATCCGAGTTGTCCGCTTCGTTCACGTAATTCTTGATGTTCAGAAGCAGGCGGTATCTGCGAATCAAGCTCTTCTTGAATCCTCTCTGACTGCTCTTTGACAGCTGTTGGAAGCCAAACAGCTTATACTTCATGGCCTCCCCGGACTGCGTACCACTAAACGCCTCGTCCGTCAGATCCGGTACAAATGAAATCTTGTGGATATCCTTCTGCAGCCGTTCTTTATATGCTTCCGCCCCATCCACATCATACTGCTTATACACATATTTCGCATCTGTCTGGCTCTTACTTCCATCTGGATTCACTCCACTTGTAAGAAGCAGTAGGTTCGCACGCTTCATCTCTAACACTTCTTTGACAGAATACCGCTCCATATCCAGATCACCAGAGATTACAAGCGTCGCCTCATTGAAATCCGTCATATAATTTGCCGTATCCGACTGCGCGGCATCATACAGATCTATCAGAGATGTAACGTCCTCATACCCTCCCTGCCGGTATCTGTCAGGTGAATACTCCGTTACCGGTACTTCACCCCAGTAATGTGCATCCCTGCTCTCTTCCACCAGCTCCATCATACTTAAAGAACACGGCTTATAGGTAATGATTTCTGTATCTGTATATACAATTACCTTTGTAAGTTCCTCCATGGCGGATCTGTATTTCGGATAACGCACGGCAAACAGCGGAGTCCTCTCTACATCCAGCCCATAGCAGACGAATGTTTCAAATACATTACTGATTACAGAGCAGTCCTCGTCATTCTGGTTCCGATACTGCAATTCGTAAGCCCTGCCGTACTTCCGAAAGTCACGCCACAACTCACTGTCCAATGCCTCAATATCATTCTGCCTGTCATATTCCCTGACCAGTTCATTAATGCGGTCATTATCACTCGCTTTCTTGATCGGGATCCCAGTATTGTATCCCACATCAAAGAGATTGATAATCTTGGCAAAATTGTGGGCGGCCCTGTGGTCGGCTTTCTCTTTTTCCATCCTCCTGCAGTCATCATTATATATCCCGTCATTTCTCGCTTTCATGTAATTATCCAGGGATGCAAGGCGCGGACACTGCGTCTGATGATGATTCAGTATCATATTTCTCAGCTTATTCAAATCCCTCAGTATCTCATCCGCACTATTCGCACGGTAATGAAAATTTGCTTCAGGTCCATAAGCCTGCTGCATATTCCGATGCGTATGGTAAATCTCCCTGTCTGCTCCATGTTCAAATTCATTTACCTCTAATAATTCTTCCATCTATATCATCCCCCTTATCTTCCTTGCTTTCTTCAACCGGTCTTCCGGTCCTTCTATGGTGCTCACCGTTCTATCCGAATGGATACCGTACCGGATTGCACAGAGGACATCGTCATTTTCCTTTAACGGCTCTCCCGTATTTTTCTTCCAGACATACTTAAAAATCTCCTCACGAAACTGCGGACACTGTTCATATACAATAAAAAACTTTTTCTTTGTCATCAGAGTTGCTACTTCTTCAATACCCGACAACACACGGTTATTTGCCAGATATGCCCGTATACCCGCATTCTGAAAAGCAGCGATATGTTCTGTTCTGGCCGGATCGCAATAAAAAGGGATATTACCATAACGTCTGATAATCTCCTTCGCTACATTGATCCATTCTCCGATATATTTATGCTTGGCTGCATGTTCTTCAATCACGTAATACGCATCCCCGCACACGCCGATCACCACAACTGCTCCAAAATGTTCCCATCCCCAGTCCACACCTGCCAGGAATCGATCGAATATCATTCTCTTCGCCTGATCCGGCGATATTACATGGACATTCCTATCAAACTCCGGATACACAACCCCATCACCGGACACCCACAGTCCGCGGATGCCGCGATCATAAAACATCCCCTTCGGCGTTGTCTCCTTGATATCTCTGATATAACGTTCATCCAAGAATGTATTATCATCCAATTGGAAATGAAAACTCACGATACCGCCAGCCTTGGATTCGATATAGTCCGTCAGAAGCCAGTGCTCTGGATGATCCGGGTTCGTATCCGCAATGATTCGAGCACCTGGACCACTACACCTCGCCTTGATCTCGTCAAAAACCTCCTGATTCGCCAGGGATGCTTCATTGATGTACGCTCCAAAAGACGTCATTCCACGGATCCTACCCACTCCACTGATAGATCCATGGCTGGTCTGCACCACCTTAACACCAAACAATGTAAAGTTATTATATTTATCAAACCGAAATTCAAAACCGTATTTGTTCGTAAGCTCCGTTAGAATGTTGTCCTGTATATTCCCAAGCGAATACCCAGCAAGAATATACTGCGGAGTATCAAGCCCCAGTTTATTAGCGATCCCTCTTACCCGGATCAATTCCTGAAGAAAGAGATCATTGTCAACTTGGGTCTTACCGCTCCTCTTTGCGCCATGATTGATCAACATAAACCAATCCGACAACCGGCAAGCTCTCAACACCTCTATCTGCTTCGGAGAATACGCCTTACTCAGATCCAGCTTCATCATCCAAAGATCCTCCAATCGCATCAAACAGCTTCTTCACCTTATCTTCCGCCGACATCTGACCGTTATCCTTAGTTTTCGCCCTTAGAGCCTCTATCTCCGCCCGCTGCTTTTCAGTGGCAAGGTCCATATGAGCGGCAATCCATTCCATCGCCTTAAGTTTATCCGGGAGTTTAACCTTTACCCCGTCTTTTCCTTTCGATATCTCGGAGACCAGGATACCGTCTACTTCTGAATCATTCTTTATATTCACATTAGAAACTTTTATGGTATGTACATTCCCATTCTTATCTTCAACCTCAATCTCTTCATTGCCAAACTCCACATAATCCTTAATGTCTGCCCTTGCTATGTCAAGATACCATTGGAATACGTCCGATTCATCCAACATCTCACGGTTTAGGCGGTTCTGTTTTAGGCGTAGGATTTCATCTTTTACACCATCATTTTCCAACATCCTGTAACCGATTGCAGCAGCCGTACTATAATCTACTCCATACGCTCTCTGATATGCTTTCGTAGCATTGAAGCACCGGATATAATACAGGCAGAAAAGCCTCTGTTTATCAGTCAATTCGGCATTCATAATCACCTGCTCAACAGCCTCTTTTGAGGTATTACATTTGCCCGGCTGACCGCCCCTTTTTCGTTTGGTAACGTTACCTTTCAATTGATTAGTAACGTTACCTTTCCATTTATCTAAATTTTTCCACTTCCTGACCTGGGTTTCTGATACACCGAGATCAGAAGCAATGTCTTTTAATTTCTTTTTTCCACCCGAGTCAAGCCACATCTTATATGCCTCATCCCGCTTCGGGCTCCTGGCTCTTGGCATATCACCACCTCTCAATCCAGCCTAATTTATTGCGCGAAAAAAGAGCACTCCGCCAAAGCAAAGCGCCCTTTTCTAAAGTTTAGGGAGGAAACCGTAACGTCTATCATCACTGATCTCAGTATATACTATAGCATTTTGAATCGTGACAAGTGTGACATTCGTGACAAACTTTAATTTTCTTTCATAAATCTCTCAAATTCCTTTTTCAATCCATTCTCTGTTGCCCTCCGCCCGATCTTCGCCGCCGTCTGTTCCCACGTCATTTCTTTAAAAACCTTATACCTGATAATTCTCTGCATCCTGATCGGGATCGTCAACATCCATTCTTCCACCTGCTTCTTTATCTTCTCTGCATACTCCTTCCGCTGCTCCAAAAGCTTCTCTTCCAGACGGAGATTCCCGTCATCCTGATAAGTGAAGGTGGTTCCCTGAACTTTGAAGTGCTGCTCCTGATAAGGGAATCTTGGATTGCTTCCCTTCACATTGGTCTGGATCACCGTTTTACGTTTCTTTTTCAGGCGCCAGATATCCTTTTCCGTTTCTTTCACAAGAGCACATGCATCTATGTAATCATACAGAATCTTCTTGTCCATGGCTATCGTCCTCCTTTATCCTTGGAATATACACCCGGTTCTCATGACGCTTTTCCACCTTGCGTACCTTCCCGAGAAGCTGCCGCATTTGATCTAACGCTTTCTTATTTTGAGGATCCCTGATAAATTGCGTAACCGGATCCGTAACCTCAAACAGGTCTTTATATACCCTGCGCTCCACCCGGTTCTGGTGGATCCTCATACCAAGCTTTGTAATCTCATCCGAATTATGTTCGAATTCAATCGCATGGAGCAAATCCTGATGCTGTTTGTCCTCTTCCCCGACTCCGTTATAAGCCATGGAATTCAGCTTCTGGCACTCATCCAGGAAATCAAGGAAGCTCTTTATCTGCTCCGACAGTTTCTTATCCAATCCCAATCTCCCCTTTTATATCATACTTCTTCGCCATATACTCCGCCACGTTACCACATTCGAACGCTTTCCGGGTAAATGCCTTTGTCGCCTTATCTGGCGGCTTCATCCCTGCCATCTCCGCCATGCGGCACTTCCGGTCCAGGTTGACTATGTTCCGCTCTCTTCCACGCTTATTCATGATTCTCACTCTCCTTCTCATCCTGTCGGACTAGGGCAAACGTGAATCCGGAGATGAAATCGTTCATCCTTTTCAAATCCTCCGTGTGAAGCTTATCCAACATTTTCTCTATCGCTTCCTTGTATTTTGCCCTATCCACGTATGATTCCGCCTTTCACAATCTCCAACGCACCAAGCGCGCCGCAATTCTCACAGCAGATATCGTCTGTATCATCCACAAGCCGGCAACTACGGCATGAACCACAGATATCACTATGGGCATACTCTTCCAAATCCTTAACGACCTTG
>CANODD010000014.1 GCA_947564705.1 uncultured Dorea sp.
AATGGCTGCCGATTCATTTTTATTGATCTCACCCATCATGCCAAAGTCCAGCCAGAGAGAAAGCAGAACGAGAGGCAGAAGCTTTGCGTGCGCAATATCAGGAACTTATGGCGTCCATCATCTTCTGTGAAGCCGGAAACCAACCATATGAAGGACAGGTTGCGGTTGGGGCTGTGGTCATGAACCGTGTGAAGAGCAGTGTTTATCCCAATAGTATTGAAGCGGTGATCTACCAGGCGGGACAATTTGGCCCGGCATCCACAGGATGGCTCGACAGGGTGAGAAGTTCGCGCAGTTATACGGCGACATCTATGCAGGCTGCGGCAGATGCGCTTGCAGGAGCCAATCCTATCGGAGACTGCCTGTATTTTGATCAGGGCGGATATGGGATGAAGATCGGGGCGCATTATTTTCATTAGATATCGGAAGAGGATTAGCAAGGTTCTTTGTTTTGCAGAAAAATTGAGGGGCTGCGGCAAAATAACGGATTTACAGTAGAAATCTTATTTTGCCGCAGCCCCTTTGCTTCAGTCTAACTGATCTTATAATAAACGGCGGAGTATGGGCTTAATGAAAAAGCAGTGCGATGGTCTTTCAACAGAACCTCTTTGTCTTTATCCTTGTATTTTTTTGTTCCTCCATATTCCTGAGCGTCGCTTGCGAGAAGCAGAGTCAATTTTTTTGCGTCGTCCAACGTGATTTCATAGTCTTCCTGGATTTGATCCGAGAAGTTGAAGACGGCGAGGAGTCTTTCTTTTTCCGAGATTCTTTCGAAAGCATAGATACAGCGCGCTTCCTGGTGGCAGTCGATCCAGTGAAAACCCTCGGTACTGTAGTCTTTTCTGTAAAGGGCGGGATGTTCCAGATAGAGTAGATTCAGCCCCTTCATAAACCGATGGAATGCGTCATGGATCGGATAAGTCAGGATATCCCAGTCCTGTTCCCGCTTCTCATCCCATTCCCTGAGCTGGCCGATCTCATTTCCCATGAAATTCAGTTTCTTTCCGGGATGTGCGTACATATACATGTAGAGAGCACGTGCCTGAGGGAATTTATCTTCATATTCTCCGTTCATCTTCTGCATGATCGTGGCCTTTCCATGTACGACTTCGTCGTGGGAGAATGGCAGTAAGAAAGCATCATTGTAGTAGTACATCATGGAGAAGGTCAATTTGTGGTAATCTGTGGTCCGATATTCAGGATCGGTGCGGAAATAATCCAGCGTATCGTTCATCCATCCCATATCCCATTTGTAATCGAAACCAAGCCCCCCTTCGGAAACCGGTCTGGTAACGCCCGGGTAGGATGTGGAATCTTCGGCAGAAAGCATGGCGCCCGGGTGGCGTTCTTTCAGTCCCCGGTTCATCTCGCGGATGAAATCGACGGCAGTGTTATTGACGCCCCTCGCCGGATCGCCCTGCCAGTAGATGATCCGGCTGATTGCGTCCATGCGGATTCCGTCTATATGGTATTCCGTGAGCCAGTAGTTGGCGGCGGACTGAAGGAAACTTCGGACTTCGCCGCGGGAGTGCATGAAATTACAGCTTCCCCATTCGCTGACTCCCACATCCTGGTGCGGATATTCATACAGAGCAGTCCCGTCGTAATTGGCAAGGGCATAGCCGTCTACAGCGAAATGAACCGGTACAAAATCCAGAATAACGCCGATGTCGTGCCGATGGCAGGAATCAATGAACGCCATCAGTTCATCAGCGGTACCATAGCGGGCCGTAGGGCTGAAAAAGCCGGTATTTTGATACCCCCAGGATTCATCGCAGGGGTGTTCGCTTAAGGGCATGATCTCGATATAATTATAGCCGTATTCCTTTAGGTAAGGAATCAGAATGTCGGCCATCTCCGTATAAGTATACCAGTCCTCTGCCTGATCGGAGGGTTTCCGAAAAGAGCCGAAGTGAATCTCGTAGATATTCAGCGGCTTGTCTTTGCAGTCTGTACGCTTCTGCATCCAAAGGGAATCATGGTAGGTATATGCAGAGAGGTCACGTACATAAGATGCAGTGTTAGGTCTTAGTTCCATCCCAAATCCATAGGGATCGCAATGGTCGATATAGGAATTATCGTGTTTGTAGATACGGTACTTGTACATCATTCCCGGGGCGGCGTTTTCGGCATAGCATTCCCAGAAGTTCCCGTCATAGATCTTGTGCATCTCCCATTCCTGCCAGCCTGTAAATTCTCCGATTAGTGATATTCTTGCGGCGCCCGGTGCAAATGTACGGAAGGTTACTCCGTTTGCTTCCGGATGTGCGCCGAGGAATCGGTATGCGTCGAATACTTTTCCGGTATAGAATCCATAAAAATCCATCATGCTTTTCATCTCCTGTGGGGAACCGTAATGAAAGAACTTTAACAAAAACTTTAACAAGATCTTTACAGTTCCTAAGTAAAATAATAGACAGTAGTTGCTTTTTTAGTATATAATTATTATACTTGCCGAAAAAGAAGACATCCACCGACAATATAATAAAAAGGACGGATAACCGACGGTTTGCGGAAAATGTCGGGTATGCCTGCCGGCGATGTGTATTAAGAGCTCTCAGAGGGAGGTAATATATATATGGATCTGCGTATAGAAAAAACGGAGAGGGAGATTAAGAATGCGTTTATAGAGCTTCGTTCAAGGAAATCGTTAGAGAAGATTACGGTGAAGGAATTGTGTGAGAGGGCATGTATCAATAAGTCCACATTTTATTCTCATTATAAAGATATTTATGATCTGTCTGACAGTATGGAAGCGGAGGTGGTGCGGTCGATCACGAACAGCATCTCCCATCCGGAATATATCATGGAGAGACCGGCGGAATTTACCAGAGAATTATTCCTTGCTTATTTGTCTCAGAATGCATTAACTATGATATTATTTTCCGGAAGCCAGCGTAACCATCTTGTAGACAGGATCGAGACCAGTATCAAAGAAATGGTGTTTAAAGAGTACCCGGAGTTTCGGAATGATGAAAAATGGAATATTATCTTAAGCTACTGCATTCAAGGAGGGTATCATACGTTTCAGAGGAACAGGGAAGGCGACAGAAATACTCTGATTGCCATGATCGGGAAGATTACGGAAGCCGTGCAGGAATTATATGAAAAAGTATAAAAAGAGTATTGACTATTAGAACGTTTGTTTGTATAATAAATAGGAACAAACGTTCTTTTGATTTGGTTTCGGAAATTTTATCTGGAAGGAGGGAGAATATGGGGAGGCAGGAACTGGTAGACAGGCAAGAGATTTCTAATGTAGCGCCAATTCGGAGAGCCGCGGAAGTCAGGAGTGGGATGGGGCTTTATGAGAAGCTGAATATATTGACGGATGCGGCAAAGTATGATGTGGCGTGTACCTCCAGCGGAACGGCGCGGAAAAGTGACGGGGCGGGAATTGGCAGCTGCGAGCAGTCGGGAATTTGCCATAGTTTTTCTGCGGATGGCAGATGTATCTCGCTTCTTAAAATTCTTTTCACGAACGAATGTATCTTTGATTGTAAATATTGTGTGAACAGGAAGAGCAACGATGTGGAGCGGGTATCTTTTACACCGGAGGAGGTATGCGCCCTTACGATGGAATTCTACAGGAGGAATTATATCGAGGGGTTGTTCCTTAGTTCCGGTATTTTGAAGAGTCCCGATTATACGATGGAACTGATCTATGCGACATTGTACCGGCTAAGGCGGCAGTGTAATTTTCAAGGGTATATCCATGTGAAAGCAATTCCAGGCGCAAGTCCGGATTTGATACAGCAGACGGGATTTCTTGCGGACAGGATGAGTGTGAATTTGGAACTTCCGACGGCAGAGAGCCTGCGGGTTCTTGCGCCCCATAAGACACGGAAGAATATCCTGGCTCCGATGCGTCTGGTGCAGAACCGTATGGAAGAGAACAGGCAGGAGCTTCAGTTATACCGGAACGCGCCGCGTTTTGTTCCTGCCGGACAGAGTACGCAGATGATCATCGGCGCTACGCCGGAGACAGACTATCAGATTATTCGGGTGGCGGAATCACTTTATCAGAAATTTGAGTTAAAGAGAGTGTTTTATTCGGCGTTCGTACATGTCAATGACGACGCCGCGCTTCCGGCTAAGACTGGGGAAGGACCGCCTCTTCTGCGGGAGCACAGGCTGTATCAGGCGGATTGGCTGCTGAGGTATTATCATTTCCGTGCGGAGGAACTTCTGACAGAAGAGAATCCGAATTTTAACGTGTTGTTTGATCCGAAGTGTAATTGGGCGTTAAAGAATCTGGAGAAGTTTCCGGTGGAGATTAACCGGGCGGATTATAAGATGCTTCTTCGGGTACCGGGGATCGGATACAAGTCTGCGATACGGATCGTCAAAGCGAGAAGACTGGGCAAGTTGGATTTTGCGGATCTAAAGAAGATCGGAGTCGTACTTAAGAGAGCTCTTTACTTTATTACATGTAATGGTAAGATGATGTATCCGACGAAGATAGAGGAGGATTATATAGCAAGGAATCTGCTTTACGCAGGAGAAAAATTGCCGGCGGAGGTGACCAACATGGGATACAGGCAGCTTTCGCTGTTTGATGATGTAGGCTGCCGATAGACAATCTGAAATATAAATACGGACCGAAACAAAGTATAGATCAGATTCAAGGAGAACTTCTATGAAGACAGTGTATGTGTGTAATGATACGGTTACCGGGATATTTTCCGGAATCTATGATGCCTGGAAATCGAAAAAAGGAGAAAACGAATGTGAGATTGCTCTTAGAGGAATGTTGGATCAGCAGTTGTTCTGTGATTATGTGGAAGTGGAAGAGACGGAGCATAAGGCGATTGCAGTGGAAGCGTTGATTAAGAAGCATCTGGGCAGGCGGGCGTATTGGGATATATACCATGCGGTGCTGTCGGCAGACCAAAGAAAAGGAGACGCTGTTCTTGGAACGATGCTGGCGGCCAGAGTGATACCGGACAGCACGAAGATTATGGAACACCTGAGTCACCCGAAAGTGGAAAAGGTGTTTGAACTTAGCAGGAATGTAGGCGGAGAGGCGCATAGCTACAAAGGCTTCTTGCGTTTCAGGGAGCTTTTAAACGGCGTATTGTATGCGGAGATCGAACCGAAGAATCAGATTCTGACATGTCTTGCTCCCCACTTTGCCGATCGGCTTCCGGTGGAGAATTGGATGATCCATGATAAGGCGCATCAGATGTTCGCCGTTCACGAAGCGAGGAAAAAGTGGGTGATCCTGTGGGGAGAAGAGATAGACGAGACGATATTTGAGAAGGTATCAGATAAGGAAGAAGAATATGCAAGACTATGGAGAGGGTTTTGCCGTACGATTGCAATCGAGAGCCGTACGAATCCGCGGTGTCAGCGGCAGCATTTGCCGCTGCGGTATCGCGGAAAGATGACAGAATTCAATTCTTAAAGGAGTCCGCGTCAGTTCGGCGTGAGAGTCCGACGGATATTTATATTGACAAAACATATGGTAGATGTGACAATGGGATATAATGAATATGGTATTATGTAAATCATATGATGACAGGGACAAAAGGTCGTGTATGACATGCCTGCATGTCGATATATGACTTTGGGATTCGTACAGCATTACAATAGGTAAACAGCAAAACAGGAGGTAAGATCTATGGAAATGGTTCATATTGACCATACGGGGAAAAAGGAGCTTTCGTCAACGGAACGTTTTGGGGAGGATAATGCAAAGAAGGTATTGGCTTATCACAGCAGTTTCCCGGAGTACCGGGAGACGCCGATGGCAGAATTGAAGAATCTTGCCGGATATCTGGGAGTAGAAAGCTTTTACGTTAAGGATGAGAGCTATCGTTTTGGCTTGAATGCGTTTAAGGTACTTGGAGGAAGCTACAGTATTGGGAAATATATCGCCGAAAGACTTGGAAAGGATATCTCAGAATTACCTTTTGAAAAGCTGGTAAGTCCGGAGGTTCACGAGGAATTGGGAGATATTACGTTTGTTACGGCAACTGATGGAAATCACGGAAGAGGAGTAGCATGGACGGCAAACAGGATCGGACAAAAAAGCGTCGTCTTTATGCCGAAGGGCAGCGCTCAAGAACGTCTTCATAATATTCAGGCGCTTGGCTCGGACGCTTCCATAACAGATATGAATTACGACGATGCAGTTCGTCATGCGAATGAATGTGCCGGAAAATATGGCTGGGTTATGGTGCAGGACACTGCATGGGAAGGCTATGAACGGATTCCGGGTTGGATTATGGAAGGATATACAACGATGGCTTTGGAAGCGGTTCGTCAGATGAAGGACAAGAGACCCACGCACGTCTTTCTTCAGGCGGGCGTCGGGGCTATGCCCGGAGCGCTTACAGGATTTTTTAGCGACTATTTTAAAGATGAGAAACCAATCATTACAATTGTGGAACCAGATAAAGCGGACTGCATATACAGAAGCGCCAAAGCGAATGACGGAAGACCGCGTTTTGTATCCGGAGATATGAATACGATTATGGCAGGTCTGGCTTGTGGAGAACCTTGTACGATAGCCTGGGATGTCTTGCGGGATCATGCGGATTATTTTGTCTCTATGCCGGATTATGTTGCGGCAAAGGGGATGCGTATTCTTGGGAATCCGCTGAGAGGCGATGACAGGATCATTTCAGGCGAAAGCGGCGCTTCAACGACAGGTTTCGCAGCGGAAGTTATGATGAATCCGGCGCTTCGCGACTTACGGAGAGAATTAAGGCTTAATGAATCTTCACGGATTCTCTGCTTTTCTACGGAAGGGGATACAGATTGCAATAATTATAGAAATATCGTCTGGGACGGACTGTGTCCGAGTTTTTGACTTGGAAAGTCCTCTTATAGAACTTTGAAAGAGAATGAAGTATTTTGAAAGAGGACGAAGTATTTTGAAAGAAAACGAAGTATACTGAGATAAAGATGATTCAAGATAGGGAAAAAGCGATGTACTCAGAATATAAACTTAATGAGATAGAGATACCCGAGACAAAATATCATAAAATGATTAAATGGCTCTGCATCGGAATACAGACAGGAGTCGTCCTATATTTGTTTTTTATATGGAAGAATCTGCCGGACAGCGTTCCGACGCATTATAATGTTATAGGAGAAGCCGACGGTTATGGAGGAAAGTGGACGGTTTGGATTACACCGGCTGTTATGCTGCTGATGTACCAGTTTCTGGCTCTTATAGAAAGGCGCCCTGGCTGGTGGAATACGAGCGTCAAGATCACAAGAGAGAATTGCATAAAAGTATATGGTATGTTAAAAAACATGATCGTAACCATGAAATTCATTATGATATTGATTTTTGGATATATAAGCGTATGTGCAGGCAAGATGTTAGGAAGATGGTTTCTTCCGGTTAGTATGATACTTACGTTTGGCTGTATCATTATTTTCTCTGTTCTGCTTCTGAAAGCATCCAAAGATTAAAAGTACAGAGGCTGTTGCAACATGCTGAATCTAAAAACATATAGTATAGTTACTGTAATATTTTAATCAAATGTTGAAGGATTACTGCATTTTACAACAGTCTCTTTGCTCTGACTCTAATTCCGAATAGGAGAGAAGACAATATTTTTATATTTTCTTAACGCAAAATACAGTGCGAGTCCAAGTACTCCGCAGGATAATACCTCTCCGATACCTACTGTAAGCATCATGAAGGGAATCGGAAGGGCAACGCCGTATCCGAAACGTAATACAAAGGGTACGATGAGAGTATTTGCAATGATCGGCGGAAGCGGCGCCAGCAGCGGACGTTCCCTGAATGCCTGATAAGTAAAAAGGGCGCCAAGCAGAGTAGCAATACTTCCAAAGATAATGTCAGGGAGTATGGCGCCACCCAGGATATTGCCGATCAGGCAGCCGATAAAAAGTCCGGGAACGGCGGCGGGAGTGAATATAGGAAGGATGGTAAGCGCTTCGGCGATCCTTATCTGGATCTCTCCGAAAGAAAATGGTGCGAATATGTAAGTGAGCACCACATAGACGGCAGCGATCATAGCTGCCTGGCTTAGAAAAGCTGTGTTTGATTTTTTCATGTTTTTTCTCCTTTAGTTTTGTTTTACGAGTGGAAGGTCTCGAACACTCGATTCATTTAACGCCGGGAATCGGCGGCAAGCCCTTATAGACCTTGGTTTTTGTGGACTTGCAAGCGTGGATTAGTATAGCATGTAAAAGGAGAAAGATCAAGGTTTTAGAATATAAAAGGTTAGTCTGACGAAACATTATAAGGTATTTATACTTTATCTTGTAAACAAAAATCATTTATTTATATTCAGGCCGTTCCGCATCTCTGAGTTTCAGAGGTGTTTTTTGTACTATTTTGCGGGGGATAAATAGTTATTGACATATCTTGGAATATATAATATAATAACACCAACCAAAAAGGTAGGTATTAGAAAGAAAGGAGTAACTATTATGTCTAACTACAGATTTGAAACATTACAACTCCATGTAGGTCAGGAAAATCCAGACCCGGCAACCGATGCCCGTGCCGTTCCGATCTATGCAACCACCTCTTATGTATTCCGGGACTCGGCTCATGCGGCTGCCCGTTTTGATCTTGCCGATGCCGGCAATATTTACGGCAGACTGACGAACTCTACCCAGGACGTGTTGGAACAACGTGTGGCGGCGCTGGAAGGCGGTGCGGCGGCGCTGGCTCTCGCATCCGGTGCGGCGGCAATTACATATACGCTGGAGGCGCTTGGACAGAACGGCGGTCACTTTGTTGCACAGAAGACCATATATGGGGGCAGCTACAATCTATTGGCTCATACGCTCCCGGCGTTCGGCATTACGGCCAGTTTCGTGAACATCCATGATCTTGCCGAAGTCGAGGCATCTATTCAGGATAATACAAGGGCAATATACATAGAGACGCTTGGCAATCCCAACAGTGATATTCCGGATATTGACGCGCTGGCAGAGATAGCGCACAAGCATGGTCTGCCTCTGGTCGTAGATAATACGTTTGGAACGCCGTATCTGATCCGCCCGATTGAGCATGGAGCAGATATTGTCGTACATTCGGCTACAAAGTTTCTTGGAGGTCACGGTACGACCCTCGGCGGTATCATCGTTGATTCCGGCAGGTTTGACTGGACTGTTTCGGGCAGATATCCGGCGATTGCCGAACCAAATCCCAGCTATCACGGCGTCTCCTTTGTGGAAGCGGCGGGTCCGGCGGCATTTGTAACATATATCCGCGCGATCTTACTTCGCGATACCGGAGCGTCGATTTCTCCTTTTGCAGCATTTCTTCTTCTTCAGGGAATAGAGACATTGTCTTTGCGGGTGGAACGGCATGTGGAGAATACGAAGAAGGTTGTGGAATTTCTTAAGGCTCACCCGCAGGTAGAGAAGATCAATCATCCGTCTTTATCCGATCATCCGGACCATGAGCTGTATCAGAGATACTTTCCGGACGGCGGCGGGTCCATCTTTACATTTGAAATCAGAGGCGGAGTGGAAGAAGCCCACAAGTTTATTGACAATCTGAGAATCTTTTCATTGCTTGCAAATGTTGCCGATGTGAAAAGCCTGGTCATCCACCCGGCGACGACCACCCACAGCCAGCTTACAAAGGAGGAGCTTGCCGATCAGGGAATTAAGCCGAATACCATCCGGCTTTCTATTGGTACGGAGCATATTGATGATATTATTGCCGATCTGCAGAACGGTTTTGATGCGGTCAAGGATCGTCTTGAAACCCTGTAAACAATTGATTCCATTCAGGAGATTATGAGGAGAGAGAAAGACGGGATGTCAGAGATAGTATTTGAATCCATTTATAGAGAAATCTTCCCGTTTTGGGAAAAAATATCGGAGGAGGACAGGGAGTATATCTGTCAGAATTCATATGACGTTACATATCCGAAAGGGAAGAATATTCATGATAGCAGCGAATGCTCGGGGGTGCTCCTTGTCCGTTCGGGAAGTCTGCGGCTTTATATGATGTCTGAGGAGGGGAAGGATGTTACTCTGTATCGCCTGCACAAAGGCGATCTGTGTATGCTGTCTGCATCCTGCGTTCTGAATGCCATCACGTTTGACGTATTCGTAGACGCGGAGCAGGACAGTCGGTGCTGCGTAGTCAGCGGACCGGCTTTTGCGGAGGTGTCGGAACGGAATCCCGACATCCGTATATTTGCGTTGGAAACTGCGGTCAGCCGTTTTTCGGATGTGATGTGGGTAATGCAGCAGATTTTGTTTATGAGCATGGATAAACGACTGGCAATCTTCCTTTTTGACGAATCGGCCAGAACCTGTTCAGATACCATTGAATTGACCCACGGACAGATAGCCCGGTATATGGGTTCTGCCCGTGAGGTGGTATCGAGAATGCTGAAATATTTTGCCGGTGAAGGGATTGTAGAAGTTTATCGGGGTGGAATCAGAATCCTCGATAAGAAACGTCTTCGCAGATTAACCCTCTAACATAATACTGCAAGTTCTTTCTGATGATTCATAGTTTGCTCACTGTTTCTGAGAAGCGGCCACGTTTTTTGCTTTGCATATAAGCTGCGTCATCGTTCCCATGGGGCAGTATACGCACCAGGACCGGGGTTTGAATAGTATCATAGTAAGGAATCCCAATACGGTGGAGGTAAGCATTACACTGTAGAAACCAAAAGCAAACTGGGCGACGCCGTCAGAGAACAGTGTGCCGTGGTAAGCCCAGCGCCAGGGCAGTTTGAATGTCCACAGCAGCGTTACCACGGCGCCGAGATCCTTAGCCCCGGCGAAAACCAGATAGGTATTCCACAGCATGAGAAAGAACATTGCAAAGAAGAAAATCAAAAATCCATATCGAAAATAGCCGGATCTCATCCAGCCGGGGATATCCTTTTTCCGAGACAGTCCGAATCTGCCTCCCATCAGGGAAAATAGCTGGCCTCTTCCGCAATATTTGTTGCAGTAAGCCTTATTGCCTTTCACAATTGCTATGGCAAGGGGTATAAAAAAGCAGAGGAGACCCAGCCATGCAAAAAGGATATTGAAAAATCCCAGAATCAAATAGGTAAGGGAGGCGATCCAAAGGTAATCATACCATTTCTTTTTGCTTTTCATTGTTCTGTCACCTCCAGCGAGATAATGCTTGCAGGGCATTCCTTTGCACATTTTCCACATCCGACGCATAATTCTCTGTCGATGACCGCATGGATGCCTTTTGGAATGGAAATTGCATTCCGTGGACAGACTTTTATGCAGCATCCGCAGGCAACACATTTCTGGATACTGACAGCCGCTTTTCTTTTTGCCATGGTAAAACTCCTTTTTTCTTTTATTATACAGGAAAAAAAGAATTCGTTCGGTGATGAAGTCACACATCTGTCGTGTGGCCGAAGGCATTGTTGGCGGGATTTTTCATGGAACGGAGCGAAAATGTCGAAAAATGCTGATATTTGTAGAAGAGTTTTTGTTGACACATATAGCACAGGAAATTTAAGATAGATGCGTAAGCTCTTAAAAGTCTGATGAGACTTCTTACACATCATAATATCAAAGGAGGAAAACACATGGAGCAGATTGAAAAAAGAATGATGGACATGGGTATGAGGCAATTCATGGATAAGAGTCGAAAAGAACTTAGTATGTCAGATGAAACTTATTTGAAAGACAATGAGGATGAGAGGGAACTGGAGCAGAAGTATATGGAGTTAGATTTAGAAAGAAGTCAGAGGTTGCTGGTGAATGATTACATTGCCTGTATGCAGACGGCGCTTAACCGATATGCCGATATTTGTTATATGGCCGGTATTAAGGATGCAGTCAAAATGATGAACCAGTTAGGAGTTATTAACAGGAATCAAAGTATGTAAAAAATGTAATATTTGGGGAATACATTATATTTGCTTGGGGAAAGAAACAGGCATGGCAGATGAAAATGCCATGCCTGTTCTTCTTACTTTTTCGACTGAATCAGCGCCGCGAAGCATAAAACAAATAGTCTTAAAAAGGCGTCATTGACAAGTTTAAAAGTTTCATGTATGATAAAAATTAATTAAATCAAGATAGATTAAATTAAATAAATATAATATGGTTTATTGGAATGAGAGGAATATATGGCGAAGGATGTAACTTTAGCGGATATAGCAGCGAAAGTCGGAGTAAGTAATGTTGCGGTTTCTAAGGCTTTGTCGGGAAAGCCCGGAGTGAGCGATGAACTTAGGATCAGGATTAAACAGGTAGCTGACAGAATGGGATATACAACAAGCGCTTCGGGGAAAGCGGCTGTTGCGGAGACGGGTAATATCGGAGTAATTATTCCGGAGAAATATTATGGATATGCACTTTCCTTTTACGGACAATTGTATGAGAAGGTCGTAAAGGCATTGTATGATAATAAATATTATGGTATCTTGGAATTACTTGTAAGAGAAGATGAACAAGAGGGAAATATTCCCAAAGTTCTGCGGGACGGAAAAGTTGACGGATTAATTTTTATGGGGCAGATGGATGAGCGTTATATCCAAAAGATGGTCAGTCAGTCAGAACTGCCGATATTTTTTCTTGATACTTACAAACCGTCCATTGCGCTTGATACAGTAATCTCTGACGGATATTACGGAACTTATCTGCTGACGGATTATCTTATCAGATATGGGCATAAGAAAATCGGTTTTGTTGGAAACGTAGAAGCGACAGACAGTATTGCGGATCGATTCTGGGGATATCGAAAGGCTCTGAGAGAAAACCATATAGAGTTCGAAAGTAAGTGGGAAATCTCGGATCGAAGTAAATATGGAAAAACCGGAGATAAGATATTGTATGGAAGAAGCGATCTGGAAGCCTATGTATGTAATTGTGATTATACGGCTCAGATTGTAATTCAGGATTTGGAAGAGATGGGGTATGATGTCCCGGAGGATATATCCGTTGTCGGGTTTGACGACTTTCTTCCGGTAGGCAGAGGAATGGAAGAGGACAGGATTACATCCTACAGCGTTAATATGGAACGGATGGCGGAAGCATGCGTCGAATCTCTGATAAAGAAAATAAAGCGTCAGAGATATATCGAAGGGGTTCAGATTGTGACCGGAAATATAGTCTGGAAGAAAACGGTAAAAAAACGTAATATATGATGAAAGAGAGGTATCTTCAATGCAGATTTCAAGCAGGTTTACTCTGGCAGTTCATATATTTGCCTGTATAGATGTATTTAAGGACGATTATAAGGTGACCAGTGAATTTCTGGCAGGCAGTACGAATGTAAATCCGGTAATCGTACGCAAGATACTGGGGCAATTGAAAGCGGCGGGACTTGTGGAGGTGGCCAGAGGTTCCGGCGGCGCTTCTATTCCGAAGCCTTTAGGTGAGATCTCCTTCCTGGATATCTATAATGCGGTTGAATGTATTGAAAAAGGAGAGTTATTTCACTTTCATGAGAATCCGAATGCAGAATGTCCGGTGGGAAGGAATATTCATGTAGTATTGGATGATAAGCTGATGCGGGTGCAGAAAGCCATGGAAGCTGAACTTTCTTCCATTACTTTGGAAGACGTCATGCGGGATACAAGGAAGCTGATCTGAGATGATGGTATTTTGGGGTTTTGAGGTGATTTTCAAAGCCTCAAATTTTTTTTGAAAATTTTTATTGTAACTATTGACATTACAACAAAAGCGTGGTAATATCTAGTTGTAACAAAGATAGTTACAATAAATTATAAAACATAAAAGACGGAGGATTTCATTATGAAGATCGCAGTAGTGTGTGCAAATGGTAAAGCAGGACAGTTGATTACAAAAGAGGCGTTGCAGCGGGGGCTTGACGTAACTGCAATTGTCCGGGGAGAGAACAGATCGGCGGCGTCTCAGTCAATAAGCAGGGATGTACTGGATATTACGGCAAATGATCTGAAAGGTTTTGATGTGGTTGTCGACGCGTTTGGCGCATGGACGGAAGATACGCTTCCGCTGCATAGTTCATCCTTAAAAGTTCTGTGTGACGCGCTGTCCGGTACAGATACCCGTCTGCTGGTAGTCGGCGGTGCAGGGAGCCTGTATGTGAATCCGGAACATACGGTTTGTGTTGCGGACGGCCCGGATTTTCCGGACATGTTCAAACCGCTTGCAGCGGCAATGGCAAAGGCGCTTTCCGAGCTCCGGCAGAGAGATGATGTTAAGTGGACTTACATAAGCCCTGCCGGAGATTTCCAGGCGGAAGGCGGACGCAGCGGTAACTATATCCTTGGCGGTGAGGAACTGACGCTGAATGAAAAGGGTGAGAGTGTCATCAGTTATGCGGATTACGCTGTTGCCATGGTGGATGAAATTATGGAAGGCGGGCATATAAAGGAGCGGATCAGCGTGGTTCAGAAATAGATCGGGTTTAACAATCTGTATGTAAGATGATTTTGTCTAAAAGGTTAGTCTATCTTGGGTGGATTAACCTTTTTTGCATCTGACTATTAATATATAGAACATTTATTAATCTAAGATATGGTTTAAAAATACATATGAAAATTTGGATTTATAGTTAATATATACAAAAAACAGAGTTAAATTTTGTAAAATAAGGCAAAAATAAATTATATAAGCATAATATGTTGACTAAATATATTAACTGGCATATAATTAAATTAATCTAAATAGATTAATAAAGTAAACAACTTCGAATTCACTGGGAAGGAGAGACACTGTTATCAAGACGGCAGAGGCATTGGGATATGATGTCCTCAAGATATTGTGGGAGAAGGGAAAGCGAAAAAGATATTAAGGTCTTAAAGCCTTAAAATAAAACAAAAGGAGAATAATTATGAAAAACAAAGTTTTGAAAAGGATGTTTTCAGCGTCACTTGCGGCGGTAATGATGATGTCATTAGGCGCGTGCGGACAGAAGAAGCAGGTGGAGAAGCAGGAGATGGACGTCACCATTGACCAGATTACGTTGGGAGAGGATTACACGGATATTGAGGCGGATCTTAAGTTCCTGACACATAAGACGGATGTCATTGATACCACCTTCAAAGAGTACATCGCAGAGTTTCAGAAATTGTATCCGAATGTGAATATCGAATATGAAGGAATCACGGCTTATGCGGATGATATCACCACGCGCCTTACCACCGGCGACTGGGGAGATATCTGTATGATACCTACAACCGTTGATAAGGACGAGCTGGGGAATTATTTCACCGTGTTGGGAGACAAGGCGACCTTAGCGAAGACCTATGAGGAGAATATGCTGAACAGTTATACATATCAGGATACGGTATATGGCCTTCCTTCTATGGCAAATGCGCAGGGCGTCGTATATAACAGGAAAGTTTTTGAAGACGCGGGCGTCAAAGAGCTTCCAAAGACGCCGGATGAATTCCTGGATGCACTTCAGGCGATCAAGGATAAGACAGATGCAATCCCGCTTTATACCAACTTTGCCGCAAGCTGGACGATGACGGCGTGGGACGCGCTGATTGACGGCGGCGCCACGGGCGACCCGGATTTCGCGAACACAGGGCTTACAAAGGGAGAGAATCCATTTGCAGACAGGGGAGACGGAACAGGTCCTTATGCCGTATATAATACGCTTTATGAAGCGGTGAAGAGAGGGCTTACGGAGGAAGATCCGACTACAACAGACTGGGAAGGCAGCAAAGGAAAGCTGAACAACGGGGAGATCGGATGCATGGTACTTGGTTCCTGGTCCGTTGTACAGATGCAGCAGGCGGGAGATCATGCAGAGGATATCGGGTACATGACATTCCCGATCACGGTTGATGGGAAACAGTATGCGGCGGCAGGCCCGGATTATTGTTATGGAATCAACTGCAACAGTTCCAAGGACAATCAGATCGCCGCAATGTGTTATATCAAATGGCTGGTGGAAGAATCCGGTTTTGCCCAGGGAGAGGGCGGTCTTTCCGTAGTAATCGGCGACGAGTATCCGGAAGCGTTAAAGGCGTTAGACGGCATTGAGCTTGTGGTAAACAACCCGGCGGCCGAAGGAGAAGAAAATCTGTTTAACGATGTGAACAATGATTCAGAACTTGGAGTGAATGTATCAGGGGCAATTCCGACTGAGATTGTAGAAGAGGCAGTATCCGGTTCAAAGACAATGGATGAGATGGTTGACGAATGGAATGCGAAATGGACTGCAGCCCAGGAGTCAAACGGTGTGGAACATTAAGGATAAAAAGGCGGGGAGATACGCCCCGCCCCTTCCGGAGGAAAGGAGTGGGATTGATGAATGAGAAAAAGAACTTCAAAGCGTGGATTCAGTCGGGGAAAATAAACCGAAAGCTGTGTATTTTTGCATTTATGTTCGTGCCGGTGGCATTATTGGTCGTCTTTACTTATGTGCCGTTTTTTAAGATGATCGGATTCAGCTTCTACGATATGAAATATATCGGGGACAGGGAGTTTGTAGGACTTGAGAATTATATAGAGGTATTTACAAGAAAAGACTGTTTCCAGGCGTTGAAGCTGAGCTTGTACTATATTGTGGCGTCTTTTATACAGCTTGCGCTCGCGCTGTATTTTGCGTCGGTCTTAAGCTTCAAGGTAAAGGGAAGCGGAGTATTCAAAGGACTTATGTTTTTTCCGTATCTGGTATGCGGTATCGCGGTAGGTTTCATCTTTAAATTCTTTTATACCAGAGGGTTCGTGCTTGATACGGTGCTCCAGTGGTGCGGGTTTAACTTAGAGCAGCTCCCCTACTGGCTGAAGGATACGAGTATCAATAACATATCGGTTGCGGCGACTTCCATATGGAGGTACATGGGACAGGGTATGGTCATGTTCATCGGCGCGATCATGTCGGTAGACGCATCCCTTTATGAGGCGGGCGATATTGACGGGGCGAACAGCTTCCAGAAATTTATCTATATTATCCTGCCGAATATTAAGACGATCATCGTGCTGAATATGATTCTCTCCATAACCGGTTCCCTGAGCGTATTCGAGCCGCCGTATGTTATTACCGGCGGTGACTTCGGAACAGGAACCTACTTCGTAATCATGAATAAGCTGGCGCATGAGAGCCAGAAGGTAGGCCTTGCACCCGCGATGGCAGTGGTACTATTGGTTCTGATCATGATTGCCACATTGCTTCAGAAATGGATTGAGAGATATTACTTTGGCGTGGGCGACGCGGAGCCGCTCCGTGAGACCAGAAAACGGAAAAAACGTATGGCGATGGCGGCAAAAGGAGGTGCGCAGTAATGTCAAAGGCAAAAACAAAGAAAATCATAATTACTGTTTTAAAATATATTACGCTGGTTCTTGGCGCGTTTATATCCGTGCTTCCTATTGTAGTATGTGTCATTACCGCATTTAAGACACCGGAGGAGTATGCGTCCACGAATGTCATGACGCTTCCGCAGAGCTGGGCTTATTTCGATAACTTTATACAGGCA
This sequence comes from uncultured Dorea sp., assembly GCA_947564705.1. Taxonomy (GTDB): domain Bacteria; phylum Bacillota; class Clostridia; order Lachnospirales; family Lachnospiraceae; genus Sporofaciens. The sequence continues at coordinate 17,361 of CANODD010000014.1, forward strand.
TGGTCTCAGGCGAATATGGGGATTGCATTCAGGAACTCGATCATTATCCTGGTATGTGTGCTGGCTGGTTCTATCATGACAGGTTCCATGCTTGCATATGTGCTCAGCCGTTTCAAATTCAAGGGGAACGGTCTGGTAAGAAATATGTTCCTGTTCGCGTCGCTGCTCCCGGGTATTGCGATGCAGGTATCTGTATACCAGATCATGTACAGCCTGGGATGGATTAATTTTCTGCCGGGATATATCATCATGATGTGCGGAACGGATATTATTTCCATCTATATCTTCATCCAGTTTTTTGAAAATATTCCGGATTCGCTGGATGAATCGGCGATCATGGACGGATGTACGTATTTTGGGGTGTTCTTTAGAATCTTGTTCCCGCTGTTAAAGCCGGCGATCGTTACGGTCATGATTCTGAAAGGCGTCGGAGTGTACAACGAATACTATACGGCGAATCTGTACCTGCAGGATAAGAACAGGCTGGTTACGGTTGCGACTTCGCTGTTCAAATTTACAGGCCCGCTTGGAAATCAGTACAACTATATCTGTGCAGGCGTGATTATTACGATGGTGCCGGCCCTGATCGTGTTTATCCTTTGTCAGAAGCAGATCTACGGTGGACTGGCGGCAGGAGCCGTAAAGGGTTAAAAGCATGATGGTACGGCGGACTGGCGACGGGACCCGTAAAGGGTTAAAAGATTTTAGATGAGAACGAAGGAGATTAATATGAGTGATGTTAAGATAATCGGAGAGGCAGTGCCTGATATGCCGTGGCAGGACCGTCCGGCTGACAGCAAGGCGTGGATGCCCCTGTGGAGGTACAGTGATAACCCGGTGATCGGACGTAATCCGGCCGAAGGAGTCGCGCGTATCTTCAACAGTGCGGTGATGCCTTATGAAGGAGAATTTATCGGCGTATTCCGGGGAGAGCAGACCAATGGGATTCCGTATATCTACCTTGGAAGAAGCAGGGACGCCCTTCACTGGGAGTTTGAGAAGGAGAAGATTCCTTTTAAGGATGAGGATGGCAATGATTTTATGCCGCAATATGCATATGATCCCAGGCTTGTGAAGGTGGAAGATACTTATTATGTAATCTGGTGTCAGGATTTTTACGGCGCTTCCATAGGCGTTGCGAAGACACAGGATTTTAAGACATTTACAAGGATCGAGAATCCGTTTCTTCCGTTTAACAGGAATGCGGTACTGTTTCCGAGAAAGGTGAACGGAAAGTTTCTGATGCTGTCACGGCCAAGCGACAGCGGGCATACCCCCTTTGGAGATATCTTTGTCTCGGAAAGTGCGGATATGGTATACTGGGGCAGGCACCGGCATGTGATGGGAAAAGGCAGTGAGTGGTGGCAGAATGTCAAGATCGGCGGCGGCGCGGCGCCGATTGAGACCAGCGAAGGGTGGCTTCTGTTCTACCATGGCGTGACGGGAACCTGTAACGGCTATGTGTACAGCATCGGCGGTGCGATTCTGGATATCAATGATCCGTCTGTGGTAAGATACCGCTGCAGCAGATTTCTGCTGACGCCGGAGGAGTGGTATGAGGAGCGGGGATTTGTGCCGAATGTGACTTTTCCCTGTGCGACGATCCACGATTCCGAAAGCGGCAGAATAGCCGTTTATTATGGCGCCGCAGATACTTATGTGGGTCTTGCATTTACGAAAGTAGACGAAGTGGTGGATTACATCAAAGAACATAGTGTTGTTACGGAAACAGATGCGGAGCCTGGAAGAAGATAGGAATAAAGATAGAAATATACATACAAAGGTTTTGGCTTCCAAAGTCCCAAAAAGTCAGGCGCTTAGGGAGCTTTGGGAGTCATTACGAGATGTGGAGGAAGAAACATGCTGAGAGCAGAAGTAAAGGAGCATCTTAAGACGGATATCATACCATTCTGGCAGGGCATGAGAGATGAGGAGTACGGAGGATTCTACGGCTATCTTGGATATGACCTTAAACTTGACAAAGAGGCAGTAAAGGGATGTATCTTAAACAGCAGGATTCTTTGGTTTTTCTCTAACGCGTATCTGAGGCTTGGAGAAAAGAAACTTCTTGAAGACGCGGGACATGCCTTTCGTTTTCTGAAAGAGCGCTGTCTGGACAGGGAATACGGCGGCGTATACTGGTCCCTTACGCATAAGGGGGAGCCGGAAGATATCACGAAGCATACCTATAATCAGGCATTCGCAATCTATGCCCTGTCGTCCTATTATGATGCGTCGAAGGATGAAGAATCTATAAAAATTGCGTGGGAATTGTATCGCCTGGTGGAGGAAAAGTGTACGGATGAGTACGGTTATATGGAAGCTTTTGAAAGAGATTTCCGGCCGGCAAAGAACGACAAGCTTTCCGAGAACGGCGTGATGGCCGAAAAGACCATGAATACTTTGCTGCACGTGTTTGAAGCCTATACGGAATTATACCGTGTGACAGGTAAAGCATGCGTGGCAGACAGGCTTCGGTATATGCTGGATCTTATGGCAGACAGGGTCTATAACCGGAAACTGGGGCGTCAGGAGGTCTTTTTTGACAGAAGATGGAATACGCTGCTCGATCTTTATTCCTATGGGCACGACATAGAGGCCGCATGGCTGATCGACCGGGGATTGGAGGTTTTGAATGACGGCGCCTATGCGGAAAAGCTTGGGCTGATCACAAGAACCATAACAGAAAATATTTATAACAGGGCATACATCGGCCATTCATTGGTAAATGAAGCGGAGAATGGGGTTGTGGATACAACCCGCGTCTGGTGGGTACAGGCGGAAGCGGTAGTCGGATTCTTAAACGGATATCAGAAAATGCCGCAGGAAAAAAAGTATCTGGAGGCGGCGGAGGATATCTGGCGCTATATTAAAGATCGGCTGATTGATAAAAGACAGGGGTCGGAGTGGTTCTCTGAGCTTGACAAAGACGGGAATCCGGCTGCAAAGCCGATCGTAGAGCCATGGAAATGTCCGTACCATAACGGAAGGATGTGTTTTGAGGTAATGAGGAGGCTTGAGGATGCTTCATAGACAATATTATGTGGAACAGGCAAAGGTGGATAGGCTGGCTGCAAGAAAGAATCAGAAAAGCAGCTTTTATAACGGGATATATGACAGGTATGAATATCCGATACTTACGAGAGA
>CANODD010000015.1 GCA_947564705.1 uncultured Dorea sp.
GGATATATAATATGATTACAAAGTCAAACATGAGCAAGATAAATAAAGGGAAAGGAGAAAAAGTATGATATACACAGTGACATGTAATCCGTCGCTGGATTACATTGTATCGGTGGAAGACTTCAGTCTCGGCCTTACAAACCGAACCAGTTCTGAACTCTTGCTTCCGGGAGGGAAAGGAATCAATGTATCAATCGTATTGATGAATCTCGGGATACAAAGTACGGCGCTTGGGTTTGTAGCAGGATTTACCGGTGAAGAGGTTGTAAGGAAGCTGGAGGCTATGGGGGTAAGGAACGGCTTTATCCGCATTGAAGATGGATTTACAAGAATCAATCTCAAGCTTAAGTCTATCGACGGAACAGAGATTAACGGGCAGGGTCCCAGGATCTGTGAAGAGAAGCTTGGAAGGTTAATGGAACAGTTAGAGAGACTTAACAGAGGCGACGTGCTCTTTCTGTCGGGAAGTATCCCGGCGTCATTGCCGGATGACATGTACCAGAAGATCATGGAGAAGCTGCAGGGAAAAGGAGTCCAGATTGTAGTGGACGCTACAAAGGATCTGCTGACGAACGTACTTTCCTATCAGCCGTTTCTGATCAAACCGAATAACCATGAGTTGGGCGAGATATTTAATGTTGAACTGAAATGCAGAGAAGAAGTAGTACCTTATGCCAGGAAGCTCCGGGAGCGGGGGGCACAGAATGTGCTGGTTTCCATGGCGGGTGAAGGTGCGGTGCTGGCTGCGGCAAACGGGCGCGTATATGAGGCTGCGGCGCCGGAAGGAGTACTGGTGAACGGTGTGGGCGCCGGCGATTCTATGGTTGCGGGATTTATGGCAGGCTGGATGGAGCGGGAGGATTATGAGTATGCGTTTCATATGGGAATCGCCGCGGGAAGCGCCAGTGCATTTTCCGAATATCTGGCATCCAGAAAAGAGATTGAAGCAGTATATAGACAGATGCAACAGTAAAAAAATGTGACAGCCGAAAAGAAAACGTTCGGGAATACGAGCAGAAAGATAAGGAGGAGAGAAGGATGAGGATCACAGATTTGCTGGATGTGAGAAGTATTTCGCTTGACGCGGCGCCGAAGTCAAAGAAGGAAGCGCTGGATACGGTGGTAGAACTTATGGTGAGAAGCGGCAAGATCAACGATGTGGAAGGATATCGGAAGCTGGTATATGCCAGAGAAGAAGAAAGCACCACGGGTATTGGAGAAGGGATTGCAATCCCTCATGGAAAGGGAGATGCGGTAGACCGGCCCGGACTTGCGGCTATGGTTGTAAAGGACGGCGTGGATTTTGAATCTCTGGATGACGAACCGGCGACATTGTTCTTCCTGATTGCGGCGCCGAATACGGAAGATAACGTACATTTAGATGTGTTGAGCAAATTGTCCATGATGCTGATGGATGAGAATTTTACCGCAAGTCTGCGAAATGCGGAGACGCCGGAGGAATTCCTGGATATTATCGACAGGGCGGACGAAGAGAAGAAGAGTGTGGACGAAAGGCTTCAGGAGACGGGAGAGGCTGAAAAAGGGCAGGTGAAGATTCTGGCCGTCACTTCGTGCCCGACGGGAATTGCTCACACATACATGGCTGCAGAGGGAATCGAGAAAGCTGCGAGGGCGAAGGGGTGCTTTGTCAAGGTTGAGACAAGAGGATCGGGCGGAGCAAAGAATGTCCTGACAGCTAAGGAGATTGAAGAAGCAGACTGCATTATCGTGGCGGCGGATGCGCAGGTTCCGATGGAGCGGTTCGACGGAAAGAAAGTGATCGAGCGCCAGGTATCGGACGGTATCCATAAGGCGGATGAGCTTCTGGAGTTGGCGGTATCCGGTGAAGCGCCGGTTTATCACAGCGGCAGCGCGGCGGCGAAGCCGGTGTCTTCCGCCAAGACGGGCGGCAGTGCGGGGCATCAGGTTTATACGCAGTTGATGAACGGAGTCTCCCATATGCTTCCGTTTGTCGTAGGCGGCGGTATCCTGATCGCGGTTTCCTTCCTGCTTGACGGTCTTCTGGTGGATATGAACGCATTGTCTGAAGCAGAGAGAGCTGGTTTTGGTACGATCACGCCGATAGCGGCGTTATTTAAAGGAATCGGGGATACGGCGTTCGGATTCATGCTTCCGGTGCTGGCCGGGTTTATTGCCATGGCAATCGGAGACCGGCCTGCGCTTGCAGTCGGTTTCGTGGGCGGAATGATGGCTTCGAACGGAAGCTCCGGTTTCCTTGGGGCATTGGCGGCAGGATTTGCCGCGGGTTATCTGATTATAGGTCTGCGCAAGCTCTGCGATAAGCTTCCGCAGGCGATTGAGAAGATTGCGCCGGTGCTGATCTATCCGGTTATGGGAATCCTTCTGATGGGAATCCTTATGACATTTGCCGTAGAACCGATTATGGGCGGTATCAATACGGCATTGAATAACGGTCTGACAAGCATGGGAGGTTCCAGTAAACTGGTACTTGGGATGATTCTCGGAGGAATGATGGCGATCGATATGGGAGGCCCGTTTAATAAAGCGGCATATGTATTCGGTACGGCAGCGATCGCCTCTGGAAATTACGATGTGATGGCGGCAGTGATGATCGGCGGTATGACTCCGCCATGTGCGATTGCGCTTGCTACTTTGCTTTTTAAAAATAAATTCACGAAAGAAGAGAGGGAATCCGGACCGACGAACTTTATCATGGGTCTTGCGTTTATTACAGAGGGAGCCATTCCGTTCGCGGCGGCAGATCCGCTCCATGTGCTGCCGGCCTGTATTGCGGGTTCTGCAGCGGCAGGCGCTTTGTCAATGGTATTTGGATGTACGCTGATGGCGCCTCACGGCGGTATCTTCGTAGTTCCGGTGGTGGGAAATGCGTTGATGTATCTGACAGCTCTGGTTGTGGGGACTGTGATCTCGGCCGGGTTGCTGGGAATTCTGAAAAAAAGTGTTGAATAATGGCTTTGTAATGCCGAAACATAGAGACAGTACAGAGAAACTGGTTCATAATAGTGATAAGACTATTATAATAAAAAATTAAGGAAAAATGGAGGAGCAAAACAATGAAGGAATTTAAGTATGTGATTACAGATGAGATGGGAATTCATGCACGTCCGGCGGGATTGCTGGTAAAGGCGGTAAAAGGCTATGGCTGTACAGTTAAGATGGGAAAAGGCGGCAGGACTGTGGATTGTAAAGGAATTATGGGAGTCATGAGCCTTGGCGCAAAGAAAGGCGACGAAGTGACGCTGACATTTGAAGGTGCGGATGAAGATGCTGCTTGTGAAGCGATCAGCAGATTCATGCAGGAGAATCTATAATAACAGTTGTTGTCCGACAGGGGAAATGGTGGAGAAAAGGCATGAGAACATATGATGGTAAAAGTGTATGCAGCGGTATTGCAATCGGTAAGATTCGTGTATATAAAAAAGATGTGCAGCAGGTAAAGCGTACGAAAGCCAAAGATCCGGAGTCTGAGCTTGCACGTTTTGCGTCAGCAAAAGAAGAGGCGGTAAGACAGCTTAAGTGTCTGTATGACAAGGCCTTGAAAGAAGTCGGAGAGGCGAATGCGGCTATCTTCGAAGTGCATCAGATGATGCTAGAAGATGTGGATTATAATGAATCCGTGGAGAATATTGTACGCGGCCAGGAAGTGAATGTGGAATATGCGGTTGCGGCGACGGGAGATAATTTTTCCCGGATGTTCTCGGCGATGGACGACGATTATATGCGGGAACGCGCGGCGGACGTCAAGGATATTTCCGAAAGGCTGCTCGCCGTATTAAATGGCAGGAATGCAGGTACGGCAGAGACGGAGGAGCCTGTCATTATCGTAGCGGATGATCTGGCTCCTTCCGAGACCGTGCAGCTTGATAAGGATATGGTATTGTCTTTTGTTACCGTTCATGGTTCTGCGAATTCCCATACTGCCATTCTCGCGAGAATGATGGAGATCCCGGCTCTGGTCGGAGCCGGACTTCCTCTTGACGAAACGGTAGACGGGAAGCTCGGGATCGTAGACGGGGCGTCCGGAAAGATCTACGTGGAGCCGGATGAAGATACGCTGAATGAGATGCGGGAAAGGCAACAGGAAGAGGCTGAGAAGAAAGAGCTGCTCCAGAGGCTTAAGGAGCGTGAGAATGTTACTCTTGACGGCCAGAAAGTGATGTTGTATGCTAACATTGGAAACATCAAAGACCTGGCTATGGTGATGCAGAATGATGCGGAGGGTATCGGTCTTTTCCGGAGTGAGTTCCTTTATCTGGAGAAGGAGGATTATCCTGACGAAGAAGAGCAGTTCCAGATCTATAAGCAGGCGGCGGAGACGATGGCAGGTAAAAGAGTCATCATCCGTACGCTGGATATCGGTGCGGATAAGCAGTGCGGTTATTTTAACATGGAGCATGAAGAGAATCCGGCGCTTGGGTACCGGGCAATCCGTATCTGCCTGACACGGCCGGAGGTGTTCAAAACACAGCTTCGCGCTTTGTTCAGAGCCAGTGCCTTTGGGAATATAGCGATCATGTACCCTATGATCACCAGTATAAAAGAGATAAAGCGGATCAAAGAGGTCGTCGGTGAAGTGAAAGCCGAGCTTGACGCACAGAAGATGCCTTACGGGGAGCCGGAACAGGGAATTATGATTGAGACGCCGGCGGCAGCCCTGATCAGTGATGTACTTGCCCGGGAAGTGGATTTCTTCAGCATCGGAACCAACGACCTGACACAGTATACATTGGCGATTGACCGTCAGAATCCGAAACTTGACGAGTTCTATGACGCGCACCATCCGGCTGTCCTGCGCATGATATCCATGGTAGTAGAGAATGCGCACAGAGCAGGTATCTGGGCGGGTATCTGCGGAGAGCTGGGGGCGGATCAGACCCTGACGAGAGAATTTCTTGCTATGGGAGTGGATGAATTGTCCGTTTCGCCGGGAAGTATTCTTCCGATCCGTAAGATTGTGCTGGAGACGAACGTAGGGGAATATAAGGCGGGAAAATAAATGTTAACAAGACAGCGGCAGGATTTATTACTTAAGCTTCTGGAAGAGAAAGGAAGCATTACGGTATCAGAAGTGAAGGATATGCTCTCTGCTTCCGAGTCTACGATTCGCAGGGACATTACGGCGCTTGACCAGGAAGGAAAGCTCGTGAAAGTATTCGGCGGAGCCGTGGCGGCGGATCAGAAGGTTACCACCCACGAGTATACGGTGGCCCAGAAGAGTGAGTTGAATTTAGAAGAGAAGAGAATGATCGCAAAGTATGCGGCTTCGCTGATTGAACCGGAAGACTTTGTGTATCTGGATGCAGGTACGACGACGGCGTATATGCTGGACTATATCGAGGAGAGCCAGGTATCCTTTGTGACGAATGCGGTTGCCCATGCACAGCGGCTTGCCATGCGAGGGCTTAAGGTCATACTTGCAGGAGGAGAATTGAAAGCCTCCACAGAAGCGGTAGTCGGAAGCCAGGCGATGCAGATGCTTCAAAATTATCATTTTACGAAAGGTTTCTTCGGAACAAACGGTGTGACGAAGAAAAGCGGCTGTACGACGCCGGATATCAATGAAGCGATGATAAAGCGGACGGCCATGGGACAGTGCAGAGAGAGTTACGTGCTCTGTGACAGTTCTAAATTCGATCATGTGAGCGCGGTGACATTCGCACCGTTCTCTGGAGTGAAATTTCTGACAAATCAGAGGATTTCAGGATATGAGGATTGTGACAATGTAGAAGTGGTATATAATGCATAGAATCCTCCGGGTCTTGCAAGGGAATGAAGACATATGAAAGTGAGAAAAAGAAGAATCCGGCTTCTTCGCAAGGATTCTTCTTTTTATGCTGTACTGTACTATATTATATTATACTGAGTTTTGCTGTGCAGGGAGAAACCGGCGTTGCCGACAGTCCCTACTTTTTCTTCTTCAGCGTCCTGTAATTCTCTTCCTTATCGTATTCTTTTCCGATGCCGTCATCCTCGTACAGTACATACTCCGCCCCTTCGTATCCCAACATAGACAGGTGCTTTGTATCCAGCAAATCTACAGATTCCGCGGCTTCTGCAAGGGGGATGCACTTTCCGCAGCGGATGAACAGGGGAACTTCGTTCAGCGCGATCTCCACATAATGATGCCCCTTCTCCATGATCTCTTCCAGGACAGATCCGTCCGGCAGGAATTTCACGAATTTCATTTCTTCCGGCAGGTATACGTAACGTCCCCGGGCATTCTGGGTGTACACCGGCGCGATCATGATTTCATTTCCGAGCATCATCTGGTCTTCAACCTGAACAGCCATGGAATCTTCCGGATACACGAATGCCAGCGGTCTGAAATACAGATCGTCATTCAGCGCGGCCTTCATATATTCGCTGTAAAGATAAGGGATCAGACGATAACGAACGTTGATCACATGACGGAAGTCCTCAAGGCCCTCAAAGCGATAACATTCCTGATCTCTGGTTCCTGCCGCGGCATGGTTGCGCATCAGCGGGGTAAATACACCCAAAGCCAGCCAGCGAAGAAGCAGATCTCTTGTGGTGTCGGCTCCGAAACCGCCCAGATCCGCGCCTGTATATAGAAAACCGCACATATTCAGGGACGGCAGCATCTTTAAGTTCAGCAGGATATGGGACCACCAGGACTTGTTGTCGCCCATCCATATTCCGCCGTAGCGGTGCATTCCGATATAAGAGGAGCGGGAGAACATAAGGAAACGCTTGCCGGGATCGATCCGCTCAAAGGCCTCGCCTGCCGCGCGGGTCATATTATACCCGAACAGGTTGTGTACCTTGTCATGCCGGATGGGCTTTCCGTTCACCATATGATAAAAACGGCGGTAATCTTCCTTACTGTTGGCCAGTCCGTTGATCTTACCCATCAAAGGCCAGACAGAGGTCCAGTCGGCATTATCTGTTTCGCCGCTGTCATTGGTATCTGATGTTGGGGCAACGGCCAGGGTTCCGGCGTTTATCCCGCTGTTATAGTCCTCATTTTCCAGAAAATGCTTCAGCATCTCTTTCGTCTCGTTGATACCTTCCGGCGAGTAGAAGATAGCGGGTTCATTCATATCGTTCCAGAATCCTTCGATGCCCTGGTCTGTCAGGAACCGGTACTTATCTCCGAACCATGCGCGCGCCTCGTCATTCAGCACATCCGGGAAATGCGTATCCCCCGGCCATACAGCCGCTATGAAGTCGCTTCCGTCTTCACGCCGGCAGAAGTAGCGGTTCTTGACGCCTTCCTCGTACACATCGTAGCCTTTCTCCACCTTGACGCCCGCGTCGATGATGGGAATCAACCGGATATTCTGATCTTTCATTTCCTGAACAAATTCCGGAAAGTCCGGGAAATTTTCTTCGTTCAGTGTAAAATCCTTGAAATCCTGCATATAGTCGATATCCATGTAGACCATGTCCAGCGGAATATTATTTTCCCGATATCCCTTCACTACATGGCGGAAATCATCCTTCGTCTTATAACCCCATCGGCTTTGGCCGAAACCAAAAGCATATCTCGGCGGGATATAGCTTCGGCCGATGATCTTCCGGAACTGCTTTACGATGTCATAGGGTGAATCGCCGTCGATTACGAACAGATTCAGATCGGCGTCCCCGCAGGATACCTTAAGTGTGTCCATCCTCGTATACCCGATGTCAAATGTTATAGAAGAAGGGTAGTCGAAGAAGAGTCCGAAAGTCTTCTTGCCGGACACTATGATAAAATTGTGCGCTCCGTACAGAGAACGCTTGTCCTCTGTGTGGTTGGGTTCGTCCGTGCAGTCGCTGATATAGCAGTAACCTCTCTTGTTCAGTCCGCGGTTGGCTTCCCCAAGCCCATATACGATATCCGTGTCCTCCATAACATAGGTAAAACAAAATCCCTCTTTGGTCTCAATAGTGCCGTAAGCCGGTTCCCCTTCCGCGGCAGGCACTTCCGTTACTACGGCTTCTGTTGGAAATGGTTTTCCAAATACATACTTGTGAATCATCATGTATCCTCCTTATTGCCTGTTTGATTACTTTATTATAATATACTTTTGTCGGAAATACTTACATTATTTTTTGAAAAACCTGCAAAATATTGACTTTTGGAAGAAACCTTTGTATTATCCCGCTATATTCGTTATACTAAAGAGTAATAGCGGCTGGTAAATAAGCAATGAAGAAGATAATAATTATAGAGGAATTCTGATGAATAAGAGAACTGTTTCCATTATCCAGGAATTGAGTCAACCGGAGAAATGTGTCAATATTGCGAACCTGGCAGAAAAGTTTAAAGTGTCGGAAAGGACAGTGCGCAATGATCTGAATACGATTAATGACATTCTTAAAAAGAACAACCTTGATATTGTGAGATTGGAAAAGGGCAGACAGATCGTCAGAGAAGATACATTCCCGAATATACTTGACTTTATAGACGAAAAGGATTTTTATGCGTATAAACTCTCAAAAGAAGAGCGGAAGAAAATAGCTTCTGTGCTGCTTATAAGTTCTCCCGGTTTCATTACACTCTCAGATATTGCTGATTATATGGCTGTCAGCCGGGCGACCGTAATCAATGATCTTGAGGAAATTAAGAGCTATATAAAGAGAGGAAACCTGGAGGTGCATTCGCATCCGAATAAAGGATTGCGGATAGAAGGGACAGAAAGTGATAAGAGAATTTTTTTGGTGCGGTTATTCAACTGTAATCCTGAGATGGCGGACGAAGACGTAGTCAGGAAACAGATTGCGGCACAAGAGAATACAAGAGAGGTTCTTAATAAAATTTTACAGGAGCAGGAACATGTTCACGAAAGTTTTCTGAGCGATTCGTCTTTTCAAAAAATCGGGATTTATCTGGAGATTATGGTCAGCCGCATACGGCAGGGAGAGTATATTGAAGTCAGGGAAAAGAAGCAGAACAGTAAGTATGCGATGGCGCATGATCTGATGAAATATATCGGGCAATATTGTCATATGAATATCACGGAAGATGAGACGCAGTTTTTAAGTGAGATTTTGACTTTCGGCCGGTATATGAAACAGAAGGGTTTTGAAAAGGATTCTGTGAAAATGCAGATGACGGTAAGAACATTTATTGAAGCTATTTCGAAAGAATTGGAAATTGATTTAAACAGAGATTATGATTTCTTCGAAAACCTTTCCAACCATTTGGACAGTTCTTTGTCTGCGGTTCAAGTAGACTGTGAGAGGAATCCGGTGATTGAAAAGGTGGCGGAAGAAAATCAGGAAATCAGATGTGCAGTAAGGAAAAATGCTTCTGTCATCCAACAACATGCAGGCAGAGAACTTACAGAAATGGAACTGGGATATATTACGGTTCATGTATGTGCTGCGATTGAGAGGAAGAAGAATAAGGGAACCGTGTTCCGTGTGATTGTTGCCTGCCATGCAGGAATTGGGACCTCCTATCTCTTGCAGGAAAAGTTAAAAAAGCATTTTAATTTTCAGATTATTGATATCGTGTCGTCTCATGAAGCGAGAAGTTTGAAGAAAGGGCAGGCAGATTTTGTTATTTCTACGGTCCCTCTTAAAGAATGCGGAATTGAACATATTACAGTATCCCCGCTTTTAAAAGACGAGGATTATATACGGATTGGAAATATGGTTGACCGTCAGAGGGAAAACATAACTCTTCCTTTAAGAGAGAAGAAGGAAAAGACAGCGAAAGAGCTGATGGAGAAAATTGCGCCTCTGATTTATGACGGAGTATCGGCAGGAGCACAGGAACTTGTCAGACAGATCGGATTGGTCGTAACGGAGTATTTTGAAGAATCGGCTAAACTGGATGAAGCGGTGTATGCGCCCTGTCTGTATCAGATGCTTCCGCCGTCTCATATCAGATTAGGTGTAGAATGTAAAGACTGGCGTGAAGCAGTGAGGGAATCAGCAAAGGAGTTGCTTGCAAAAGATTTTATCGAAGAGCGTTATGTGGACGCCATGATTCGTAATATTGAAGAAAATGGACCATATATTGTTTTTTCAAAAGGATTTGCATTGCCTCATGAAGGGGTTGGCCAGGGGACAAGAAAATTAGGAATGAGTTTCATTCGTTTGTTAAGACCTGTTGAATTTGAGGCGGAAGAGAGAGATCCGGTGGAGTTTGTATGCTGTTTAAGTGCGGTGGATCATAAGACGCATCTGAAAGCTTTTTTCCATTTGGTAAGTATGCTGAAAAAAGATGAATTTAAGGATGAACTGCGAAAATGCCGAACACCGGAGGAGGTTACGGAAACTATATTGCGTTATGAAAATATGGTCATGGAAGAATAGAGCCAGGAGAGAAGAAAGATGCTTTGGGAGGAATTGAAAGAATCCTTGATTTTTCTTAATAACGACGAAAAGTGTAAGAAAGATATACTGAAAAAAATGGGAGAGGCACTGATCAGCGAGGGCTACGCCCAAACTACTTATGTTCAGGCTTTGCTTCGGAGAGAACAAAGCTTTCCTACGGGGCTTGATATACAGGGAATCGGTGTCGCTATCCCGCATACGGATCCGCGCCATGTGAAAAGAGAAGGGGCAGCTCTTGCGGTTTTGAAAGAACCGATTACATTCCGGCATATGGAAGATGAAGGGATACAGGTAGCGGTACGCTTGATTTTTATGTTAACAGTATTAGACCCGGAGGCCCATCTGAAGCGTCTCCAATGTGTTTTGAGTATTATACAGGATGCAGAAGTGCTCAGAAAGTTATTGACGGCCAGAGAAAAGAAAGACATCATTCGGATCATTAAAACAAAGGAGGAAGCTTTGTGAAGAAGAAAGTGATTGTAGCATGCGGGGGAGCGGTTGCGACTTCCACGATAGCAGCAAATAAAATCATGGAATTGTGCAGTGAGTATGATATTGATGTTGAGATCTGCCAGATTCGTATTTCAGAGATTGAGTCTCATTTGGCTGGAGCGAGTCTGATCGTTACGACCACAAAGATAAAAAGAGACTATGGTGTGCCGTATGTTTCCGGTATTTCTTTTATATCTGGTATAGGAGAGGCGCAGACCAGGGAGACAATTCTGGCAATTTTAAAAGCGTGAGGAAAATCAGCCATGGTTAAGGAAATGATGAATGTAATTATGAATATGGGGGCCTCATCGCTGTTACCGACGGTGGTAATTCTACTGAGTATTTGCCTGGGTGTTAAAGTGGGAAGGGCAATTTATTCAGGGCTGATGATCGGCGCCGGTTTTGTCGGAATCGGGCTGATTGTGGATATGATGAACAGTGAGCTTGGGACGGCGGCTCAGGCAATGTCGGAACGCTTTGGGCTGACCTTAAATATTGTAGATGTGGGCTGGCAGGGGGCGGCTCCGATGACATGGGCGTCGGGTATTGCAGCAGCAGCGATTCCCATAACGGTTATAGTGAATGTATTCATGCTTTGGCGCGGGCTTACAAAGACAGTCAATATTGATATCTGGGATATCTGGCACATGGCCTTTACAGGAGCGGTCAGCATTGTGGCAACAGGCAAGCTATGGGCAGGAATCCTGGGAATTGTAGTTCATGCAGTTGTCGTCTTCAAAATGGGCGATTTATGGGCGCCATGGATAGGCGGATATTTTGAACTTACAGGACTTACGGTTCCCCATGGAACTTCGGCATGCATGGCTCCGATTGCCTGTCTGGTTGATTTGATCATTGAAAAGATACCGGGAATCAACCGGATTAATTTCTCTGTTGACAAATTACATGAAAGGGCGGGGATATTTGCCCAGCCTGCCGTGGTTGGGGGAATTATGGGCAGTGGAGTCGGTCTTCTGGCAGGGTACAGGCCGGACGGAGCATTTTCCCTGGGGGTGGAGATGGCAGCGGTCATGGTGCTGATGCCTAAGATTGTAAAGTGTATCATGGAAGGACTCATGCCGTTGTCCGAAAGCATGAAAAGAATTTTATCAAAGCGTTTCAGCGGCGGGAGGTTTTATATTGCGGTTGATCCGTCTGTTTTGCTGGGAGATTCGCAGGTGATCACGGCAGGACTTATTTTTATTCCGCTGACACTGTTGATTGCCATGGTGCAGCCGGACAATCAGGTTCTGCCTTTTGGAGATTTGGCAACAATCAGCTTTTTTATTGCGATTACAGTGGCTGTTCATAAAGGAAATTTATTTCGGATTCTGATTTCCGGAAGTGTCATTATGTATATAACATTATGGATATCAAATCAGACATATCTGTGGGTTACGGAACTGGGGAAAAATTCCGGGACAATAACCGGCGATCTCCCGGTGGCCGCCCTGGATCAGGGAGGTTCGCCAATTTCCTATATTTATGTTCAACTGTTTGAATGGAAGAATGTGACAGGATTTGTGGTTGTTGGAAGTCTCTATCTTGTATGTATGATTGTGGCGGTTTATTATTCCCATAACCAGCAGTCCGAAGCGGAGTAGGAAATGGTTGAATCTTTTTCACAAGTATGTGAAAGAATTTCAACTATTCTATTTTTTTACACAAAACAGGGAAAGACCTTTGACTGTTTTCTGAATTATATGAATGTTATTCTTATTCTGAAAGTGATTGAAGGGAAGGAAAAAAATAATATAATGTTATTCTAAGCGTGATCGAAGGGAAGGTAAAAAATAATGTAATGTTATTCTAAGCGTGATCGAAGGGAAGGTAAAAGGCTGTGCGGGAAGGAGAATAAAGGGATGACAAAGGAGTATTTATTGGGAATAGATATAGGAACCAGCGCCTGTAAGACAGCATTGTTTACGAAAGACGGGAAAGTTAAAGCAGCTTCATCCGGAGATTACCCGGTCTATTATCCTAAGGCAGGATGGGCAGAACAGAATCCGGATGAATGGTGGGAAGCGGTATGCAGGACGATCAGGAAGGTGATTGACAGCAGCGGGGTGAAGCCGGCGCAGATTGCGGGAATAGGGATAGACGGGCAGAGCTGGTCGGCGGTCGCTATAGATGAGGGAGGAAAGGTTCTTACAAATACGCCTATATGGATGGATATTCGGGCGCAGTCTATTTGCGACAGGGTAAATGCCGAAATCGGGGCGGAGAAGATATTCGAGCTGTGCGGCAATATGCTGCGGCCCTCATATACCACGCCCAAGATTCTCTGGTATAAGGAAAAGCTTCCGGAGGTTTATGAGAAAACAGATAAAATTCTGCAGTCGAACAGCTTTATCGCCTACCGTCTGACAGGAAAGGCCACTCAGGATATCAGCCAGGGATATGGCCTGCACTGCTTTAATATGCGGACGGGGCAGTGGGACGAAAAGATGTGTGAAAGGATGGGAATCCCGGTAAATTTCCTGCCGGAAATTGTCCCGTGCCATCAGATTATCGGTACTGTGACGAAAGAAGCGGCGGAGCAGACAGGGTTGACAGAAGGAATTCCTGTTGCGGCGGGAGGTTTGGACGCAGCCTGCGGTACTCTGGGGGCAGGTGTGCTCCATGCCGGGGAGACGCAGGAACAGGGTGGTCAGGCCGGAGGTATCAGTATCTGTATCGAAGAATATGCTTCGGACCCGCGTCTGATCCTTAGTTTCCACGTGGTTCCGGACCGGTGGCTTATGCAGGGCGGGACTACCGGGGGCGGAGGCGTCATGCGCTGGCTGGAACGTGAATTTGGAGATTATGAGCGAAGCGTGGCGGCACAGAAAGGAAAAACGTCTCTGGAGCAGTATAACGAAGAGGCGGAGCAGATACCGCCGGGATGCGGCGGGCTGGTATTCCTCCCTTATATGGCGGGAGAGCGTTCACCAATATGGGATTCGAATGCGAAAGGAGTTTTTTATGGTCTTGATTTTGGGAAGACGAAGGGACATATGATCCGTTCCTGTATGGAAGGGGTTGCTTATTCCGTAAAGCATAATCTGGATATCGCGGAAAGTGTGGGAGCATCTGTGAAAGAACTGATGGCAGTAGGCGGCTCTGCCAACTCTGCCCTGTGGATGCAGATCAAGAGCGACGTTACCGGAAAGCCTTTGGCGGTGCCTTTTTCCGACACGGCGACTACATTGGGAGCGGCGCTTTTAGCCGGGGTTGGAGTCGGAATGTATAAAGATTTTGAAGACGCAGTTTCCCAGACAGTTAAAATCACAAGGCGATATGAGCCTGACATGGAAAATAAGGAAATATATCAGAAGAATTATAGTACATATATAGCGTTATATGAAAATTTAAAGGAACTGATGAAAGAGACAAGAGAGAACTGATGAGAGAAACGGCATCAAATCAGAAGAAAGGACAGGTGAGTTATGATGAAAGCGGGAGTTGTTCATGCAAAGGGAGATATTCGTTATGAGGAAATTGACAAGCCGGTTCCGAAAGCGGGCCAGGTGTTGATCAAAGTAAAATATACAGGCATCTGCGGTTCGGACGTGCCCCGGGTAAACGGAGACGCCTGCCATTATTTCCCGAATGTTCTGGGGCATGAGTTCTCGGGAACCGTGGAAGAGGTCGGAGAGGGTGTAGGAAGCGTAAAGCCTGGGGACCGGGTTGCGGGCGTTCCGCTGGTGCCCTGCATGAAGTGTGAGGATTGTCAGAAAGGAAATTACTCCCTCTGCAAGCATTATAGTTTTATCGGTTCAAGAGAATTCGGAAGTTTTGCGGAGTATGTGGTTGTGCCTGAGAAAAATGCGGTGAAATTTGAGGACAGTGTTTCTTTTGAGCAGGGCGCCCTCTTCGAGCCGGCGACAGTCGCTCTGCACGGTCTGATGCGGGTTCCTTATGAGGGAGGAAAAACAGTGGCGGTCTTAGGCGGCGGAACAATCGGGATGTTTGTGACGCAGTGGGCGAGAATTTTCGGGGCAAGAGAAGCGGTTGTATTCGATATTGTGAATGAGAGACTGGAACTTGGAAAACGGTTGGGGGCTACGGCAGGAATCAATACGCAGGAAGAAGGTTTTATGGAAAAGGCCATGGAGATTACGGGCGGCAGAGGCTTTGATTACGTGTATGAGACCGCCGGAAATACGGTTACGATGAAAATGGCATTTAAACTGGCGGCAAACAGGGCGAATCTGTGCTTTGTGGGAACCCCGACAAAAGATTTATGCTTTACGGTGGAAGAATGGGAGAGTATGAACCGCAAGGAATTTAACCTGACAGGTTCATGGATGTCTTACAGCGCGCCGTTTCCGGGTAAAGAGTGGGAATTGACAGCGCATTATTTCAGGTCGGGGGATTTAAAGTTCGATGAGTCCTTCGTATTTCGGAAAATACCTTTGAGCCGGATTGCGGAAGCATTTGAAATGTATAAGATTCCGGGAACGGTAAAGGGGAAGATTCTGATTGACAGCGAAGTATAGAAGGAGGCAGGGCGGATGATTACAACAGTGACGATGAACGCATCTTTGGATAAGGCGTATTTTATGAAAGCGCAGATTGTGAACGGAACTGTTATGAGGCTGGATTCCTGCCGGACTTCTGCGGGCGGAAAAGGAGTAAATGTAGCAAGGGTGGCCGCGCTTTGCGGCGCGAAGGTAAAGGCGACAGGTCTGACAGGAGGTTTTAACGGGCAGCAGTTGGAAGCGCTGCTTGACAAGGATGGCATCGTCCATCAGTTCGTACATGTATCGGGAGAGACAAGATGCTGCATTAACATTCTGGACCAGAAATACGGCTCTACGGAATATCTGGAGCCGGGGTGTGAGATTTCAGACGATGAGGAACAGCAGTTTATGCAGATGTATCCCGATATTATCCGTGACAGCGATGTGGTCACGATCTCCGGAAGTATTCCAAGAGGGATGAAAAGCGATATCTACGGCAGAATGATTACCATTGCAAAAGCTATGGGGAAAGAGGTGATCCTGGATAGCAGCGGCGAAACGTTAAGGCAGGGAATAAAGTCTTGTCCTACCGTTGTGAAACCAAACCGGGATGAGATCGAACAGCTTTTTGATATAAAGATTCACAGCATGCAGGATGTTATCCGGTATGCAGAGAAAATCCGGGATATTGGAATTCCTTATGTAGTGGTTTCCTTAGGGAAGGAGGGAGCGCTGCTTGTCTGTGAGGAGGGAGTCTTTCATGGAAGACCGCCGGAAGTAGAAGTGGTAAATACAGTGGGCTGCGGGGATTCCATGGTGGGAGCTTTAGCCGTAGCCCTGGAGAGAAAGTATAAGGTGAAGGAATCTTTAAAATATGCGGCAGCGGCGGCCACAGCGAATGCTATGTCGCCCAATACCGGGGATTTTGATCCGAAAGATTTAGAGAACTTGCTGAAGCAGGTAACAGTAGAACAGATTTAAAGAAAAGTAAGAAAAGTTTTTTGATAGGTTTTAGAAAACGGAGGAGAATTATTATGGCATTCGTAACAACAAAACAGTTATTATCAGACGCACAGAAGGAAGGGTATGCAGTAGGGGCTTTTAATGTAGAAAACATGGAGATGGTACAGGCAGTTGCGGCGGCGGCAGAGGAATTGCAGGCTCCCGTCATTATGCAGACCACGCCCTCGACAGTAAAATACGCTGATCTTGCATATTTTTATGCAAATGTGAGGGTGGCAGCCGAAAAAGCTTCTGTTCCGATAGTGATTCATCTGGATCATGGCAGCAGTTTTGAACTTGCCATGCAGGCGCTGCGAACCGGATATACATCTATCATGATTGACGGTTCCCATGGATCATTCGAAGAGAATATTGCGGTGAGCAAGGCGGTGGCAGATGCCTGCCATCCTTCGGGAATACCGGTGGAAGCGGAACTTGGCAAGGTGGGCGGTAAGGAAGACGACCTGGAGGGAGGGGAAGGAAACCCTTATACAGATCCGCAGGAGGCTAAGATATTTGTAGAAAAAACGGGAGTAGATTCACTGGCTGTTGCCATCGGTACGGCGCACGGCGTTTATAAAGGAACGCCGAAGTTAGATGTGGAGCGCCTCAGCGAGATTCGTAAAGTGGTATCCATTCCGTTAGTTCTGCACGGAACGTCCGGCGTACCGGATGATTCTGTAAGAGAATGCATTCGCAGGGGAATCTGCAAGGTAAATTATGCGACGGATTTAAGGATAGCATTCTCTAAAGGCGTGAAGGCATATATGAAAGAAAACCCGGATGCTTTTGATCCGAAGAAATACAATGCAGTCGGCAGGGAAAATGTGAAACAGTATGTGATGGACAAAATACGTGTCTGCGGAAGTGAGGGAAAAGCGCGGTAAGGTATACGGTCCGGTTTATCAGGAGGTATATGAGTTGTTCCGGGATTTCAAATATAATCCGATCGATGATGCGCGATTCGCACTTCTGGAAGGAACGGAGGATGCCCTGACGGATGACGAGAAACGGGTGATTGACCTTGTAGTGAATACATTCGGCATGTATGGCGGAAAAGTACTGGAGAAGATCACGCATAATGAGGATCCGTGGATGGAAGCGAGAAAAGGGTACGGAGACAGCATTCCTTCCAGTGAGCTTCTGCCGAAAGAGAGGATCAAGAAGTATTATATCCTGATAAACCAGAAATACGGCATAGATACGGAGGACGGCCTGCGGACATATATCCATGACATGCTTGATAAGGCATCATAATCCATAACAATACAGTAAAATCAAGTTCGATACAGTAAGCCTATGTGATATTGTTAAGATGGCAAAAGTGAAAGATGAAGGGGCCGTTGCGGGAAGAACTGCAGCGGCTTTTTCTATGGGAAGGAAGGTGGACAGATGCCGAGGAAACCGAAGAAGCCGTGCGCTTATTCGGGCTGTCCCAACCTGACGGAAGGGAGATACTGCCCGGAGCATATGAGCAAGGTGAACAGTGAGTATGAAAAGTATGGAAGAGATCCCCGGACTATCACATACGACGGATGGACTGGCGGGAACATGGCGACATGACGATATACCTCTTATGAATCAGGATGGCGGTCACGGCATGGTGTTTGAAGGACTTCGTGGAGAAAAATTATTAGCAATCCATGAGTTAGTGTTTATTAAAATTGCATTGAAATCATTTGGTTGTCGGATTATAATGATAGGACGATAACGTTTACAGAAAGATTGGGAGAATCTATAGAATATCAAAAAGGAAAAGGGGAGGCGTAACAAATGAAACGGCTGTTTTTACTGGAAGATGATCTGAGTTTAATAAACGGGCTTTCCTTTGCCATCAAAAAGCAGGGGTATGAAATAGATGTTGCCCGCACCATGTCAGAGGCGGATGATTTATGGACAGAAGGAAAATATGAT
Organism: uncultured Dorea sp.; assembly: GCA_947564705.1. Classification (GTDB taxonomy): domain Bacteria; phylum Bacillota; class Clostridia; order Lachnospirales; family Lachnospiraceae; genus Sporofaciens. The sequence continues at coordinate 18,147 of CANODD010000015.1, forward strand.
CTGGTTATTCTGGACGTGTCGCTTCCCGATGGTTCCGGATTTGAGTTCTGCAGGAAGATACGCCGGACTTCAAAAATACCCATCATGTTTCTTACTGCCGCTGATGAAGAAACGGATATTATCATGGGGCTTGACATTGGCGGTGATGATTACATTACAAAACCTTTTAAATTGGCGGTATTCCTGTCAAGAATTAACGCATTGCTCCGCAGGAGTGAAAATTTCAATACAGCCGATACAGAATTGAGTTCAGGCGGCATCAATATAAAACTTCTGAAAGGCGAGGTTTATAAACAGGGGAATCTGCTTGACCTGACAGTAAGCGAGTATAAATTATTGTGTCTGTTCATGGAAAACCCGGATCAGATACTTTCTTCGGACCAGATTCTAGGAAGGCTGTGGGACGTAAGCGAAAATTATATAGACAACAATTCTCTTACCGTATATATCCGCAGGCTCCGCACAAAGATTGAGGACAATCCGGGAGAACCAAAACGGATCGTCACGATACGGGGCATGGGTTATAAATGGAATACGGCAGATTGAGGTACAGGATGAAAATATTTGTAAATAGAAAGATCAGATTTCTTTTTGCCGGTATCTTATGGTGTGCCATAGCTTTTACACTGATTTCCGTGTTGTTTGCAGCCTTTGAAGTAAAAAATGCGGTGTATTACATCATCGGCTGCGGTTTGTGTATGGCGGCTGTCATACTGCTGTTCTGCTATGGGTATTTCAAGGAACAGCATAAAATCATGGAACATGCGATAGCGCAGATTACAGAGTATATATCCGGCGACAAAAATGTTACGATTGAGTGCAACGACGAAGGTGAGCTGTACAGGCTGTTCCATGAAGTGAATTCATTGGTTGCCATTCTGAACGCACATATTGAAAATGAGGGGAAGGAGAAGGAGTTCTTAAAAAATACAATTTTGGATATATCCCACCAGTTAAAGACGCCCTTGGCCGCGTTAAATATCTATAACGGGATCATACAGGGAGAGGCAGAAAGTATGCCTGCCATCAAAGAGTTTGCTGATTTTTCAGAACAGGAACTGGAACGGATTGAGACGCTGGTGCAGAACCTGCTGAAAATCTCAAAATTTGACGCAGGTACGATTGTGATGATGAAAACGTCGGAAAATATATCTGAGATAATGGAGCGTATAAAAAAACAGTTCTCGTTCCGCGCGGGACAGGAGGGGAAAGAGCTCCTCCTTGCGGGAGATGAATCCATTGATTTTATCTGTGACCGTAACTGGCTGATGGAGGCGGTGGGAAATATTGTAAAAAATGCTTTGGATCATACGGAAAAAGGAGATTTTGTCAGGATTGAATGGAAACTGTCAGCGTCTGAAGTCCAGATTACAGTAAAAGATAACGGAAGCGGAATCCATCCGGAGGATCTGTACTATATCTTCAAGAGGTTTTACCGAAGCCGGTATTCCAAGGACACGAAAGGAGTCGGACTTGGCCTGCCTCTTGCGAAATCAATTATAGAAGCGCATGGGGGAAGCATTGCGGTTGACAGTGAGCTGGGGCATGGCACGGCATTTTATCTGTACTTTAATAAACATTAGCAGTCCAATAAGTATACATTGCCGCCCCCCTGAAAATGGAATCCTACAAAATTGTAGGATAATTGTAATATTACAGTAGGGTTTGCGTGATATG
>CANODD010000016.1 GCA_947564705.1 uncultured Dorea sp.
TGGCATACGCGTTGGCTGCCAGGTTATTGCGCTCGGCTCTGTCTGTAATGACTTCTGTTTCAATATTATATAAATCATGTATCCTTATAATAGGATAGAAAGCATCCTGGCATTTAATAATCTCGTTGCCGCTGGCATCCAGGATCACATCCTCTTTCTGTGTCTTGAAGGACTGGCGGATGTTAGCGATCGGGATCGTGAACATGGATTTGCCGACAGACACCTCCATACCGTCCGTGATCGCCATGGTAAGAGGAATCTTAAGGGTGGTGCAGCTGCCCTTACCGAGTTCGCTTGTAATGGAGATGGTTCCTCCTACTGCTTCTACGTTCTTCTTAACAACGTCCATTCCTACGCCGCGGCCGGAAAATTCCGTAACTTCCTCATTCGTAGAGAAACCGGGCAGTAAGAGGAGAGACAGGATCTCTTTCTTGGAATAATCGCTTGCAGGCTTGGTGAGAATACCGTTGCGTTCTGCCTTGGCAAGAATCTTATCCGGATCCATGCCCTGTCCGTCGTCGGAAATAGAGATAATAACCTCGCTTCCGGTATGGGCCGCAGAGAGGATGATCTCTGCCTGAGGTTTCTTGCCTGCGGCAATACGGTCCTCAACATTTGTCTCGACGCCGTGATCCATAGAGTTACGCACAATATGCATGATCGGGTCTCCGATGCTGTCTACTACCGTCTTGTCTACTTCTGTATTCTCGCCGATCAATGTAAGACGTACATCTTTGTTAAGTTTCTTCTTCATGTCGCGGACGATACGGTTCATCTTCTGGAAAGTACCGGCCAGAGGAACCATTCGAAGGGACATGGCAATATCTTGAAGATCACCGGTCAGTTTTCTTAACTGACGGGCAGACTTCAGGAAGTTATCCAGCTTCAGATTCTGCAGGTCAGGAGAAGAGGTGACCATGGATTCCGTTATAACGATCTCGCCGACGATAGCGACCAGACTGTCGAGTTTGGACAGATTGACGCTGATCAGGCTCTGCTTAACAGGAGCGCCGGTATGAGCAGGCGTGCCCGGCGCAGCCGGTTTGGCCGGTTCTGCGGCTGAAGAAGTATCAACTGCCGGGGCAGCGGCTGCCGGTTCCGAAGCGGAAACTTTTTTTGCCGCCGGTTCTGGTTTTTTCGAAGCTTTGACTGCGACGTTCTCTATTACCTCGTAAGTCTCGATACTGTTCTGTATCTTGAGAATCGGAATGGCTTTCTCTACGTCTTCGTGGGAAGCCAGGGCGATGAAGAAACCGTTCTCGACGATAGATTCACATGTATCGGAAGCCGATTCCACATCTTCCGGATAGTGTTCAAAGTTGAGTTCAATCTCGTTCAGCGCAGTAATAACCATGAACGCGCGCAGATTCTCCATTCCGGAACCTACTTCAAAGCGAATCCGGATGAAATAAGGCATATCGCTCTTAGGACATCCCGCAAGTTCCTGATTGATGGCGGCAATAGCGTCTGCGTCGGCAGCCGGCGCGGCGTCAGCAGCGGCGCTGTCTTTACCGGATGAAGCGTCGGAGGAACTGTTGCCGGAAGAACTGATTTTTTCCAAAAAGCTATTAATATTTGCAATGATCTGGTCGATATTACTGCTAAGGGGTTCATCGTTTTCGATTTTTTCAACCTCTACACGAAGAGCATCCGTAGATTGGAACATCAGATTAAACAGATCGCTCTTATGGGATTCATCCAGAGAATCCATTCCGTTTTCACGGATATAGAAGAATAAGTCTTCTATATGATGGGCGATCTCCATCAATGTGGAGAATTCCATCATAGCAGATGAACCTTTGATAGTATGCATGATACGAAAGATTTCATTAACGTCGTTCGTCGTAAATGCTTCGTTCTTCTCCGCTTCTATTAGAAGTTCATCCAACTGTTCCATAAGAGTATTAGTCTCATAAAGATACATTTCAAGCATGTTATCCATAATATTAGTACCGCCTTATCTATTAATGTTGATATGTTTAAAAAGTATTATTTCTAGATATATCGTCATAATGGTGCAAAAGGATAAGAGTAAATTATAGAGTAGGTGAAAAAATGTCAAATATTTTAAAAGTAACAACTCCCACTGTCGGATATGACAATACGGTGAATAATAAACCGACGCCTTCCCAGCAGGCAGAGGATTTAAGTATTAAGAATCCGGTAGAAGCGAATAAGGTGGGCCGGGCGGACGGCAGGGCAGAGTCTAACAGCAACGACGGCGGCAGAGGCATCGCATATGATTCTAATTTCGGCACCTTCATACAGTCTCTGAGAGATCTTCCGAAGCTTAACGAGATCATGAGCAAGATGATCTTCAGCGGGATGGGGAATCTGGTAGAGTCCGGGATCAGCAAAGGAACCGCGGAAGAGATCCAGGCATTTTTTCAGATGCTTGAGATGTCGCCGGAAAAGATGACGGAATTCCTGAAAGCACAGATGGCGGGAGCGAACCGTCTGCAGGGACCGCTGTTCGACGTGCTGCGTCAGATTATGGATGAAGCGACGACCGTAGAACTTAAGGCCGGAGTGTTGGATCTTTTGAAGAAATATAATGACATGTCGTCCGGGAAACATATTCTTGAGAACATCAAGGGGGAACTGGAGGAGATTGAAGCCCGGATGTTCCGCAGCGACAGGGAGGGCCTTGAGAAGCTTGCCATGCGGCTGAAACCCCATAGCATGGATGCGAATGCCGTGAATACAAGGTTATTGAAAGAGCAGATTATTCCTTATATGGGGAAATATGTGGCGGATAACAGGGAAATGGGAAAACTCCGGGATCTGGTTACGCTGGTGGCGTTCAATACGGCGCGCTACGAGAGCGGAAGCCTTGATAAAGTGACGCAGGCTTTCCAGAGACTGATGGATTTCCCTGGTTTTAATAAACATTTCAAAGGGATGACGGAAGCTGACTTCCGAAAGATGCTGGTGAATGTTGATTATGACAGGGCGGCGGGGAAGAATGAACTTGCCGATAAACTGCTTAATATCATGCAGGCGGGCGTGAAAGGCGAGGCTGGTATTGAGAATCGCGAAGCGTTCGTGAATATCATGAGGAGTATGCTGGTGAATGAGAGCGTCTATATGCCGCTTATGCATGTCATGCTGCCGGTGATCCTGGACGGCGTCCCAATGTTCTCCGAGATGTGGGTGGACCCGGATGAAGAATCGGCTAATCCGGGCTCTAAAGAGCGCGGAGTGAAGCTTTTGATCAAATTTGACATGAAAGATGTTGGCTTTTTTGACATGATGTTGTATTATGAGAAGGGAAAGATAGATATGCTGATTCATTATCCGGAAGAGCTTTCGGGTCATGAGAGCGATATCCGTGAGAATATACGCAAGATCATGAGCAAGAATAAGCTGGAGCTGGAGTATCTTGGTGTAGAGCGGAATAAGGCGCCGATACAGGTGTCTGCTGCATTCCCGAAGATATTCGAAAGGAGAAATTCGATTAATGTCACAATATGATGATGTGATGAATAAAAAAGCAGTCGCGCTGCGGTATGACGAGAATAAGGATGTGGCGCCGGTGATCGTAGCATCGGGGCTTGGATATATGGCGGAGAGAATCGTGGAGATGGCCAATGAGAACGGGGTGCCGGTGTATGAAGATAATTCACTGGCGACAGTGCTGACGCAGTTGGATCTGGGGACGGCAATCCCGGAGGAGTTGTATCAGGCGATCGTGGATATCTATGCTTATTTTCTGAGATATAATCCGCAGAAAATACAGGAAGCGGAGGAAGAGGCGAAGGAGGCCGAACGGAGAGCTCGTGAAGAAGCCGCTGCCAGAGAGGAAGAAGCCGAAGAAACAGGCGGAGGGTCTGCGGAGGAAGGAGCTTCGGGCGAAGTCGAAGCGCCGTCTGCGGCGGTCGGGGCAAAAGCGCCGGCGAAACCGGCGGGGCAGAAGAAGGCAGCCGCGCCCAGGACGAAAGGACAGGCAAGACAGCCGAAGGCGAAAGCAGCGGTGAAACCGGTGGGACAGACCGGTAGAAAGCAGAAGTGAAGCTCGTCGAAACGTGGATGACAGAATGGAAGACAAATGAGAAAGGGGCTGCTATATCCGGTACAGCATTGCGTATTGATATGGTACTCCTTTTTTGAGTATTACTTTTATTACTATTTGAGCCGCCGCTTGGCGGGAATGGAGATTAATATGACAAAAGCGCAGAAGAAGCAGGCCGAGGATTTTATTCATTTGCTTGGCCGGGCACATGACGGAATAAAGAAGACAATAGAGACCAAAAACAATGAGGCGGCGCTGGACTTGCTGTCGCAATGCCAGGAGTGCGCTATCAAATTGGGGGAGATCATTGAGGAAGTAGAGGGAGAAGACTTTGTTACGATTTCGATCATTGAGGATTATTGTGAATTGGTATATCAGTTCTATGAGAAACTCAGCCAGGATCAGCCGGTTAATGCGAACCAGGCGTACAAGGCGCTCCGCAAATCCCTGATCAGGTTGGAGAACAGTATTAAGAATGATATCCAGGAGCGCCGGGAAGTGGTGTTTCTTCCGTACAAGGCATCCATGTGGGATTCTTTGGAAAGCGTATGGAAGGCGGCGGATGAAGACCCGGACTGTGATGCGTACGTCATTCCGATTCCATATTTTGACCGGGATTCGGGAGGTAACTTTAAGGAAATGCATTATGAAGGGGATCAGTATCCGGATTATGTACCTGTAACGCATTATGACGATTATGATATTTCCTTGCATGAACCGGATATGATATTTATCCATAATCCTTATGATGATTACAATTATGTGACGAGTGTGGCGCCGAAGTTCTACTCCAGGAATCTGAAGCAATATACGGAGAAGTTGGTCTACATCCCATACTTTGTATTGGGGGAGATTGACCCGGAAAATAAAGAGGCGCTGAAGGGAATCGAGCATTTCTGCGTGGCGCCGGGCGTACTTAATGCCGACGTGGTTATCGTGCAGTCGGAGAATATGCGCAAAGCCTATATCGAAATATTGACAGAAGCGATGGGGGAGAATACAAGATCTCAGTGGGAGAAGAAGATTCTGGGACTTGGATCGCCGAAGATGGACAAGGTACTGGAGACGCGGGAAGAGGATTGTAATATTCCGGAGAATTGGTTGCGGATACTTACGAAGCAGGACGGAAGCAGGAAGAAAGTGATCCTCTATAATACCAGCGTGACCGCGCTGCTGCAGCATGAAGAGAAGATGCTTATAAAGATGCGGTCTGTGTTCGAGACGTTTAAGGACAGTGTAGATGATGTGGCGCTTCTGTGGCGGCCGCATCCGCTGATCAAGGCGACGATAGAGTCTATGCGGCCTCAGCTGTGGATGGATTATGAGAAACTGGTGGAGGAGTATAGGGCGGAAGGCTGGGGGATCTATGACGATTCTGCAGAACTGGATCGCGCTATCGCGTTGAGCGACGCGTATTATGGGGATCACAGCAGCCTCGTGCAGCTATGCCAGCAGGCGGGGAAGCCGGTGATGATACAGGATGTAGAGATTGTGTAGAATAGAAAGGTTAGAACAAAAAGGGCTGTTGCAAAATCGCAGATACACACAACATATGGTGTGATTACAATGGAATTTACAACCATATATTGTAGAATCTTTACATTTTGCACCAGCCTCTTTATAATATTTTAAATCTGCTTTAGCAATAATTAATAATGAAAAATCATCTTTCTTTACTGTCAATGTTAGTTCAACATCAAATTCATGATTTCCTTTTTCTTCAATATTTTTTTGCAAATCGACTTTATATTCGCCATTTTGCATATTAGCGGAACGCTCAATAAGACATTTGCTGAAATAGAGATTATTCATTTTCAAACTGGATTTTATTTTATTTATATCCATTGCAACATAAAATTTCGTAATATAATTTGGCAATTATTATGTCGTAACTTGTCGGAAAACGTGATATAATAAAAATGGTTGCTCAAAGGTAAGGAAACAAAGCGAATGTAAATTCGCGTAGTTTTTCTTGCCTTTTTTTATTTTATAATCGTTGGCCGACGCTCCGACTGGTTGAAAATCAGAAGTATGATGTTCCGATAGGCGGCCGCCGGCGTTAATAATCCACGAGGAGGATCAAGATATGCAGAAACTGGAGATTATTAGGGGAGAGGAATTCAAGATAGCTGTGAAAGATAAGATATCTGAAAATGATATCTTTATAGAGGAATATAAGCGGGCGGCTAAAATGTTAGATGAGGTTACAGGTTCTTCGCTGAGGATGTCCGACCAACAGAAGAAGGGTAAGAAGTGGACCTGGAAACAGCAGGATTTTGAAAATAATATCATTGCGTTTTGTGGGAATCGGGGCGAAGGAAAGAGCAGCGCCATGATGACGTTTGTTAACGCGCTGTATGGGACCGGGGATAAGAAGGAAGGGATCTTCTCACAATGTCGGAATCTGGAAAAAGTAGATTTTGCGGAACCGATTCTGATAGACCCTTCTATGTTTGACGATGTGCATAATGTATTGGATATTGTGCTTGCGAAAATCTTCAGGAACTTTTCGGAACGTTATGAACGGGATAATCAATATGCAGATGAAGTTACAAGAGACCGGCTGGTGAATCAATTCCAGAAGGTTTATCGGCATGTATCTCTGATCAATAATCAGAAGCAGATGATGGATGATGAATTTGATTATGAAGGAAATATCAGTAAATTATCAAAGTTAGGGGCAAGTACGAATTTAAAAGAGGAGTTGTCTGATTTGATAGGAATGTATCTGAGGTCTATTGACGAGCAGAAAGGCGATGTGTGGAAGGAGAATGCACAGATGATCATTGCAATCGACGATCTGGATCTGTGTAGTTCAAACGCTTATAAAATGGCGGAGCAGATCCGAAAATATCTGATTATTCCGAATGTAACGATTGTGATCAGTGTGAAGATCGATCAGTTGGAACTGTGTGTCAGGGAACAGAATTTGCGGGATTTTGAAAAGATATATCAGAATAGAGACGACAAGGTGTACGGCCAGTTAAATAAAGAAGTCCAGACGATGGCGGAACGTTATGTAGCGAAGTTGATTCCCCGGCAGCGGCGAATCTATCTTCCGAAGATACAGAATCTGGATGAGGTACATATTATTTACAGGGAGCAGGATGGGGAAAATATCATATGGGAATCTAAAAGAACGAAGGATTCTAAGGAGGCGGCGAGTTATGAGGACTCAAGAGGAGTTTCTGCCAAAAAAGGCGCTGTTATACAGACGATGCTGGATCTGTTGTATAACAGGACGGGGATGTGGTTCAGACCGGAAAAGAACGGGCACAGTTATCTGTTTCCGGATAATCTGCGGGATATGATCAGCTGGATTACGATGATTGCAAATATGGAGCAGGTAGATGAGAAAGATGTCGAGAAAAGAGACGTCATTTATTTTAAGAATATCCGGATATTCCAGAAATATTTCGAAAGGGAGTGGAACGGGGATAATCTGGCGTTGTATGACGGGTGGAATCTACAGGATATCGGGGATATGGATACCTATCATCTGCACGTGGCGGTTCGGAGGATACTAGAGGGAATATACGAAGAGAGTTATCCGGTATATAATCCGCAGGCGAATGCATATGCGGCGGACCGCCCGGACAGCTTCTTTCACGTCATGGCGCTTTTTGAGATGTGTGAAAGAAATATTGTTAATCTTAGAAGAGAGGGATATATTTATAGACTGCGGTCATTATATACGATGAGGATGAATTACTTTTTGCGAAATCATCGGGATGATGAGTTGATGGATTTCATAGGCGGATATATATGGGGGCCTGCGTTTGGCGGGGTACTTCCGGCGCATCAGGGAACGGGTATGGATCGGTCCAGGTTTGTATTGGAAACGATAGAAGGATATAACAAGATCCTGGGGGCGATTAATACTGGCGCCGTACCATTAGAGATTCCTGAAAGAGGGAAAAAAAGCTACGCATCCTTTATATTGCGTGATAAAGATCGGGATGATTATATTAGAGCGTGGATCTTGTTGGCATTGTTTTCTAACGTATGGTATGGAGGTAACGGACCGATGGTATACGCTTCTAACGAAGGAATTATATCTGATAATAACCAGATATACAATTATGTACAGATCAGTCTGGAAAATTATCTTGTCGGCCTGTGTAAATTGGAGGCGCTCTATGATAAGGTGAATATGGCGCGTCTGGGAATAAAGGAGGAGGAATATGACAGGATAATCGATATGATTAAAAGAGAGAATCAGGAAATTATTCGATGTGCAAGAGAAATCGTTTCGAATATAGATCTTGCTTTGGAGATAAAAGCTTACTGCACGAAGTATCGAAATTATAAGAAGAATACGGATGGCGCTGTTGATCTAAGCAGAAAGCTTGTGGAAAATTTCTTTAAAAATCTAAAAACTTGTATGAAGCGCTACAGGGTATCATATGATTCATCGGATTTTCTTAAATTATCAGTGGGAAATGTGAAGGTGGATATCGCCCTGTTATATGCAGAGCTCTTTGAATTGAGCGTGCACAATGAACCTTTGAGAAGACAGCTGGAAGAGGAGAATGAAGTCAACGAATATGTATCAAGATATCGGAAGAAAATAACGGAGATCCCGGAGGAGTGGAATACGCAGAATTACGTAAGTTATCATGTGTCCAGCAGCATGAGGAATCTCTCGGCGGAGAATACCAAGGTGAATCTGGATGATCTCGCGTCTTCTATCAGACAGTATAACGGAACATACAAAAGATTGCCGGAAGGTTTGGATGTGGAAGGATTGTGCAATTTATACAGAGAGGTTATGAGAATATATCGAAAGAATAAGAAGGGGCCAATAACCAGAGAGTTACACGAGGAATATAAGAGACTGGTCAGGGTCCAGAAAGAAATAGAAGCAATGTTCGCTAAATAAGAATAGATAAAGGATGAGCAGGAAGAGGAAAGTATGGATATAGAGAAGGGAAATCTGGAGATTGTATTTTTAAAAATTCCATATTATAAGATTCTGACAAGACCCCGCGCCGGAGGGATGGGACATAACTATAAGCATATAGATAAGAAACTGTATATGCAGAATTCACAGAGTGTATTTCCGTGCTATTCGGCGGATGAAAGAGAGAATAATTATCTGAAACTGACCCAGGATATGAAAGATAATCTTGGAAATTCGCCTAGTATCTTCCGGTTTATTATGAAGATAGCAGGCAGACTGCTTACATATGACGGAAATGAGATTATCTGTAAATTTGATGAATTGCTGCGTTGGAGAGAGATCTCCTTTCTGTTAGGCCAGGACTTTTTTACCTGTGCCTTTTTAGCAGAGCATGATATTGAAAGAGGAAGCCGGACGAAGAATTTTTCGTGGCTTCCTATCATTCGGAGTGATGACGATCGACTGCATAATATATTGAATCGGGGGATGGCGGAGAATCATTTCCATCTGAACGGTTCTACGAAAATATTTGAATTGAATTGGATCTGTCTTATGAACCTGATTGACGGAAGGATACATGATTTTAAGAAGATTACCGAGGCGCTTCAATCGCACCATATGGACAGAGTGAAGAGGGATGGCGGTCGGGAAAGCTTCTATGCGGAATGCCAGAGGGCGGCGCTTTACAGAGTATATCTCTTTGGCGTGCTGAAAAGAAGAGACAGTCTGATGGAGCAGGCAGAAGATCTTCTGAGAAAAGTTGAAAAAGGAAAGACAATGGAGGAGGTGGTTGCGGAGGTTCAGGAGCTCATCGTATTGGCAAAGTACATCTACGGCGCGCGAGTGGACGGAACTTCAATCTTAGATTATGCATTTGAGAAGGATATGACAGACAGCAATGATCGGGAGTGCTGCCTTTTGACGGGAGAAAGGAGGTTTTTATACGAATGCTATAAGGCGTCTGTATGCAGGGAATTTACAGATTACCAGAAGAATCTCTTTTATGTATATCTTGTGATCCGCACACATTTTCGCGGAGAACTAATCCAGATCAATAAGCAGGTAGGATTTGCGAATTTCAGTAATTATCAGGACCGGAAGGAAGTTTTTATAGAGGGGCAGAAGGAATATGAAGATGAGTTGATTAGATTGGCGCTGAATGAGACGATGAGAAAGCAGAATATTGTTTCCCTGGAGGCGCGTATCTGTCCAAAGCAAAGCGCCGCGAAGCTGTACAGGGCAATCGCAAGAAGCCAGAAGATTGTGGCGGGCGCCGGGAGAAATACGGGGAAGGAAGATAAAATGATTTACGTATTGCATTTCCCGAAGATTAAGGATAAAGAATTCTGTCTTGGAACGGCCAGAAATCAAAATGTGCGTCTGACCGCCATGAAGCAGGCAAAGAGTATTGCTGCGTTACTGGAAAAAGGCACCAGAATAGGAGGGAAAATACGAGGAATAGATGCATGCTCCAGTGAGATATATTGCCGGCCGGAAGTGTTTGCGCAGGTTTTTCGATATTTGCTGGATCTTGAATTCCCGCTTGCCGGGAAAGGGGAACAGAAAAAGTCAAAGCTTCATGCAACTTATCATGCGGGTGAGGATTTCTTTGATATTGTAGACGGAATCAGGGCGATAGACGAGGCGATTTTGTTCTGTGGTCTGAGAAGAGGGAGCAGGATCGGACATGGGCTTGCAATGGGGATAGATCCCTATGAATATTATAAATATAAGGGATATAAGATTGTCCTTCCCAAACAAGTATTAATGGATGATATTGCGTGGATGCTGAGCAAAGCAGACGAGATGGGCTGTACGATGGAAAGCCGGCTGAAAACGGAATTGAAGGAACGGTACTATAATCTATATGAGGAGATTTTCAGAAGAAATGTTTCCAATAAGCAGAAGGCGTCGGTAATGGATTATTATCAGAGCTGGAAGCTTCGGGGGGATAATCCTTATATATATTGTTTGGATGAAGGGGAATTTCTGCGTAGAATGGAGCGAAGAACCATCCTTCAAGCCGACAGATATGAATTCAACGGCAAAGATTTCGATAATTTGAGAAAGGTGGAATGTTACAGGAATCTGTATCACGCATATCATTTTAATAGACAGGTCAGAGAAGCCGGGGACGAGAGGACGGAGTTCAAGACGGATCAGCGATATGCAGATATCGTATGTCAGCTTCAGGAGAAGATGATTCAGAAACTTGTGAGATTAGGTATAGGAGTAGAGACAAATCCTTCGTCGAACTATCTGATTGGAACCATTCAAAGATATGAAGAACATCCGATTCTGCGGTTTAATTCCAGAAAATTGAAGGAACCAGAGAAAAATATGTCGCTGAATGTATCTGTGAATACGGATGATCAAGGCGTGTTCGATACTATGCTGGAAAATGAGTATGCGCTTATGACTCTGGCGCTGAAGAAAGCAAAGGATGAAAAGGGGCAGGCAATGTATGATATTGAGGATATCTATGAGTGGATTGATTATGTAAGGAAGATGGGGATTGAGCAGGTGTTTAATTAGCTTTGTCCTTTATGACTTAATTTTTTTAATGGTGTATAGAATTATGTTGAATAATTTAACAGGAAAGCGTATGATAGAGAGGAAAAGAAGTCATAAGCGTGGTTGGATTATATAGAGATAAATATAAATCGGATAACTGTCGGCTGATTGTATAGATGAGAGATGGTTATCCGTTTTTTGACTTATACAACAGTGATTGAGCCAAGTAATCCGGTGGGCCGTCGGTGATGAACTAAAGAAATTTGTGAAAATGTCGATATACAAGTGAGAAAGGGTAATTATGAAGATATGGGCGCATAGAGGGTGCAGCCAGAGATATCCGGAGAATACGCTGCAGGCTTTTGAGAAAGCAATGGAGATAGAAGGGCTTGAAGGGATTGAATTAGACGTCCAGCTTACGAAAGACGGGCAGCTAGTCGTCTGTCACGACGAACGTGTGGATCGGACTACGAACGGGATCGGAGAGGTGCGGCAGTTTACATTGGCGGGGATTAGGAAGCTGAGGATCGAAGCCGAAAATGGAAAATATGAACAGATTCCGGTAATGGAAGAAGTATTGGAACTGTTTAGAGACGGCAAAAAAGAGCATAAGGGCAATTTAAAGCTGAATATAGAGCTCAAGAATAGTATATTTCCATATGAGGGGATGGAGGAGAAGACCATTGATCTAGTTTATAAGTATGGACTGCAGGATCGTGTGATCTATTCTTCATTCAGCGCTTTATCGTTGGAAAAAATCAGAAAGCTTGACGCGAAAGCAGAAATAGGGATACTCGATACGAAGATATCGGATTGTCTGTATAAATTAAAGGGTGGCTGCGGTGCGAATGCTTTGCATCCTTCTTGCCGCGGGATGGATCTTCCGAGAGAGCGTGTGTCGGGATATGTAGTCCGGGCCTGGTTAACAGGGCATTTGTATCCGGAGAAACCTACGGGGAAGCGACTGGATTTGGCTGCGTTGGAACGGATGGGAATTTCGGATGTTTTTTTGAATGAACCGGAGAAATATGTATAGAAGAAATATATTATAGGATCGAGCAGCAATAATGATTTGAATTTTCATCTACATAGTTTATTTCTGCGAGCAACGAGCCAAGTGGGTATGCTTGTATGCACATTTGGCAATTGCAGCCAAGGTCAAAGCCCCTGCCGTTATGTAGCTAGGTCTTTGACTAAATATAGAAATGAGATATTATAAAGTTTATATATTATATTTTATATAACTCAAGTGTAAAACAGCGGTTTGGTATGGATAATTATATGTTCCGCAGATAGTCATAATTACTGAAGGATAAGAGGGGCTATGAGAAACGAAGCAGAATCATGGAAAAAACTCTATATCGGAGCGATAGGAGGATTACTGATTCTATTGCCGACATGCTTTTTTTTCATAGCGTGGAGGGAAGAGTTTAATCTATTACAAAATGTTGTCTTTAAAAACAAAGGTAATTGGCTGATTGTTTTCTGTTTTGTTTTTATCTTGGGTATCATGCTTCATACGTTTAAGGGAGTTAAGATAGGATATTATAAGATTGTCAGCCTGATTATTTCACAGTTGTTAGCGGTGGTGTGTACACATCTTATCGTGTCGGTTCAGATGATATTGATGATTGGTAAGCTGGCTCTTATCAGCCGGATTATCAAAGTAATGTTTCAATTGGCAGTTTTGAACTGGTTCAGTATGTTGTGTATTACAGTAATTTTTTCCCGCGTATATAATAAGTTATTTCCGCCGTATGAGATGTTACTGATTCATGGAAATTATGAGAATCTTTTAAAAGAAAAGATTCTGACCCGGTCAGATCGGTACACGATAAAGAAAGACGTGCATTTCAAAGAATTATCAAGAGAAAACATGGAAGAGATACTGGATTACGACGGAGTAATCTTGAATGATATTCCGAGTAAAAGAAAGAACGAACTGTTGAAGTTTTGTTTTGATCACCGGGTTATGGTGTATTTTACTCCGAAAATACCGGATATATTTGTGAAGGGAGCGGAAGAGGTAGACGTCTTTGATACGCCGTTGTTTTTATGTAAGAATATTGGTTTGTCCGTTACGCAAAAAGCAGTGAAGAGGTGTATGGACATTATAATTTCCATAGTGGTTCTGGCGCTTACATTTCCTTTGATTGGATTAGCGGCGCTGGCAATTAAGATAGAAGACGGTGGTTCTGTAATTTATAGCCAGGAACGGTGCAGCAAGGATGGGAAGACCTTTCGTCTGTACAAGCTTCGAAGTATGAAGGAGGATGCGGAATCGGAAGGGGGAGTTCAGCTTGCGAAGAAAAGGGATTCCAGAATTACCCGGACAGGAAGCTTTATCAGAAGAACAAGAATAGACGAATTGCCGCAGCTTGTGAATGTATTAAGAGGCGATATGAGTTTCGTTGGTCCCAGACCGGAACGGCCGGAATTTGTGGAAAAGAATTGTGAGAAGATTCCGGAATTTGCGTATCGTATGAAGGTAAAGGCGGGATTAACCGGATATGCCCAGGTCTATGGAAAGTACAATACAAGCTTTTTAGACAAATTAAAATTGGACTTGCTATATATAGAGAAATATTCCGTATTGATGGATGTTCAGATTATATTGATGACATTGAAGATCATATTGATGAAGGATAGTGCAGAGGGGATAAGTGAGTGATATTTGAGCAAAGTAATGTTGATAGCTAACGATACAACCTATGTCTATAACCTGAGATATGAGGTTATAGAAAGGCTGATTCAAGAAGGTTATGAAGTGGCCGTTGTCTGCGAGAAGCAGTTATATGTGGAGGAGATCAAAGAATCAGGAGTTGTCTTTCTGCCGGTAACGATAAAAAGACACAGTAAGAATCCATTTACCGACTTATTGATGATTCATGTGTTTTATAAAGTGATCAGGGAATATGGACCGGATACTGTCCTGACATATAATATAAAGCCCAATGTCTATGGGGGACTGGTGTGCGAGGGATTACATATTCCGTATATTACGAATATTACGGGACTTGGGACGGCGGTTGAGTATCCGGGATTGATTCAGAAGATAACCGTACTGCTTTATAAGATTGCATTAAGGAAAGCAGCCTGTGTTTTTTTTCAGAATCGAGAGAATAGGAAATTTTTTGCAGAAAAGAATATCTTCTGTAAAAAGAGCCGGTTGCTCCCCGGATCGGGTGTGAATCTGAAAAAGTATAACGTGTTGGAATATCCCGATTCGGAAGAAGTTCACTTTATATTTGTCGCAAGGATTTTGAAAGAAAAAGGGATAGACCAATACCTGGAAGCCGCCAAGGTGATCCGAAAAAAATACGGAAGTGTTTATTTCCACGTGATCGGCGGCTGCGATGATGAACATTATATTAACATATTGCAGAAAGAGAATGAAAGCGGCAATATCATTTATCATGGACTGCAGAAGAATATGTTGGAATATCAGAAGATGAGCAGTTGTATTGTTTTGCCGTCTTATTATCCGGAAGGAATGAATAATGTGTTGTTGGAATCCGCGGCGTCCGGAAGACCGATTATAACGACTTCGAGAAGCGGATGCGGAGAGATCGTTGAAGACGGGGTGACTGGATTCATCGTTAAGGAGAGGGATGCGCGGGATCTGGTTTGCAAGATAGAGAGATTCCTTTCTGTGTCATATGAAGAGCGGAAGGCAATGGGGCTTGCCGGGAGGCGTAAGGTTGAGCGGGAGTTTGACAGAGAGATCGTTGTGCAGGCTTATGTAGATGAGATAAAGAGGCTGGAAGGGTGATTATGAACGAACCGGTCAGAGTAGTACATGTATTAGGCGCGCTGCATCGCGGAGGCGCGGAAACGTTTGTTATGAATGTATACCGACATATTGACAGAACCAAAATTCAATTTGATTTTATCATTCATACGGATGAAAACTGTTCGTACAGGAATGAAATTGAGAAAATGGGCGGCAGGATCTATATAGTACGTCGGTTTCGGTTTGGGAACATGATTTTATATATCAAATCCTGGAAGGAGTTATTAGCAGGACATCCGGAATGGTCCGTTGTCCATGGACATGTAAGAAGTACGGCATGTATCTATATGCATATTGCCAAGAGAGCGGGAAGGACAGTCATAGCCCATAGTCATAGTATATCTAATGGCAGAGGAATGAAAGGAATTGTACGAGATGTTATGCAGTATCCGGTACGCTATATTGCAGATTACTTTTTTGCATGTTCTGAGGCGGCGGGAGAATGGATGTTTGGTAAAGGTATCGTAAGGACTCATCCGCATTATAAAATTATAAAAAATGCAATTGACGTAGCCGATTTTAAGTATGATAAAAATTATGATAATGAAATAAAGAGAGAACATAATCTTTTAAATAAAAAGATTATAGGTACGGTTGGAAGATTATGCGATGCCAAGAATCCTTTTTTTATATTAGACGTCTTTCAAGCGATGCATGAACGTAATCAAGATACGGTATTGTTATGGAGCGGCGATGGCGAGCTTAGGGAAGAGATTGAGGAAGCGGTAAAGGAAAGGAAGCTCCAAAGGAATGTCAGACTGCTCGGCAGCGTTGCAGACGTCTATAAGTTATACAGTGCGTTTGACGTATTTTTATTTCCGTCAAAATGGGAAGGACTTGGAATCTCTTTAGTAGAGGCGCAGGCGGCAGGATTGCCGTGTTTTGTTTCCGAATGTATTCCGAAGGAAGCCATGATTTGTGATTTTGTAAGGCAACTAAATTTGAAGCAAGGTTGTCATGTATGGGCAGATGAGGTTTTAAAAGAACTGCGGTTATCATCGGACAGAGATAGGGGTTATAAAGATGTAATCAATGCGGGGTATGATATCAGTAATATTGCAATAGATTTGCAGAGAGTGTATTTAAAGATACTATAATTACCATGGTTTTAAAGAAAGCGTTGTAGTGAATAGGTTATTGTTGTATCAGTAAAAGAATGAATCGGGAGACTTAGATGAAGATAATATTGGCGAGCGACGAAAACTATTTTATGTATATATATATATCTGTACTCACATTATTTGAGAGTAATAGAAGTCAGGAATATTCTGTTACATACATTTATCAGGATGTAGGGAGAGACAAGATTAGATATTTGACGGAACTTGGAGAGAGATATGGACGTGCAGTTGAAGTTGCGGAATTTGTAATGCCAAAAGAGTATGAGGCCCTTCCGTCATTTGCCTCTAGTAAGACAACATATGCGAAGTTTTTGTTTGCGTCGATGTTTCCGAATGATGATGAAGTGTTGTATTTAGATCCGGATACACTTGTAATGGCGCCCTTAGATTTGCTGATTTCTATTGATATGGGGGATAACTTAATTGCGGGAGTAACGGAGTGTCTTCCATATTATCATAAGGATGCTTCTAAGATGCAGGAAAGTGATCAGTATATTAATGGAGGAATGGTTCTGTGCAATTTGAAAAAATGGAGGGAGGAGTCTTTCGAAAAAAGGGCGTTAGAGAGGCTTAAGGATACAAGAAAGAATCTAAATTATGACCAGGGAATATTAAATGAACTTTGTAGTGGCAGAATAAAGATTCTGCCGCCCAAATATAATGTTCTGGCAGAAGTATTTGAGTTCAGATCATCAGAAAAGATAAAGAAAAGGTATGGATTTAAAGAGTATTATTCGCAGGAGGATATTGACGAAGCGCTTGTGAATCCAGCTATTATACATTTTACCGGTTTTTTGTACGGGAAACCCATATCTAGGAAATGCACACATCCATACGCAAGTTTTTTCCGGGAAAAAATTAAGGAATGTCCGTGGGATGTAAAGTTAACAGATAGAGACATTGATATAAAACGACGTATCAGAAAGTGGACATTACATCATATGCCGTTTTTGTTTTATTTGTTTTTAGAAGATATTTTAGATATACGAAGAAAATGGAATTTGACGAGAAGATTTTAGTTATAAGGCAGGTATAAAAGGAGAATGAAATGTGTAAAGCGTTATTTATTGAGTTGAAGAGGCTTTTAGCATTATGTTTATTGAAAAGCAGATGGAAAAAGAAGAATCGGCATAATTACACAGTAGTTCATAATCATTTTGATATTTCATTGGTTGAAGTAGGAAAATGTTCTTACGGTGAATTAAACATCATTTCTTTTGCGGCAGATCATAAACTTTATATAGGTAATTATGTATCAATAGCGCATAATGTTACTTTTATGCTTGATGCCGAACATTATACGAATCATATATCTACCTATCCTTATAAGGTAAAAATTTTGAAAACAGCGGCCGCGGAAGCCTTTGGAAAAGGTAATATAATTGTGGATGACGACGTATGGATTGGATATGGAGCAACTATTATGTCGGGGGTACATATCGGACAAGGCGCAGTGATAACGGCGAACGCTGTAGTTACAAGAGATGTTCCGCCATATGCAATTGTAGGCGGCGTACCTGCAAAAATAATCAAGTATCGGTTTGAAGAGAGAATGATTCGGGAGTTAGTTAAGATTGATTATAATAAATTGACAAAAGAAATGATAGATATACATAAAGAGAAACTATATGAAGAATTGAAATCAGTAGATCAATTGAAGTGGCTGCCTAAAAGAGAGTAAATGTTTTTCGTTGGGGTAATAAGTAATGTGTGGAGGGGATAATGATTAATGAGGTGAGTTGCGTTCGTGAAATTAAGAAAAGGGAAGTAAACTATGATTGGATGAGAGTATTTGCCATGTCGATGGTTATTTTAAATCATATTGCCGACTGGTATCTTCTTCGTATGGCGGAGCCGTCTCGGTTAGTGTATTTATGTGAAGGATTAAGTCACTGTGCAATTCCGCTCTTTTTAATGTTGACAGGCGCATTTATGATAGATAAAGCGGCTAAAGAAAGTCCTAAAACATTTTACTTAAGATCATTAAAAAAATTGGGCATACCATTTTTGATTTTTATGTTTATATATTATGCATATGATCTTTATAATAAAAATATAACATGGGAAAATGTATTGAAAGGTTTTATAACAGGATTTCATGGATTGTATGCACATTGGTATGTTGTTATGCTTGCAGCCGTATATGCTTTTTTGCCTTTAGTAGGGTTAATTAAAAGGAGTGTAGATTTAAAAGCATATCAAAAAGGAGTAGTTGTATTTTTTATTTGGGTGATGGCGGGACATTATTTCGAATCCTCAAATGTGGTATGGTCGCTTGCAAATATGTATTTTCTTGGATATGTGTTATTTGGAAATATATTAAAGGAAAAATTGTATGGAATAAAGAATAATGTTTTTGGTATTTTGTTTGTTTTGTTAGGAATGGGTATACTTGTTATCAATCATTCGTTTTTTTTGTATAGGAAAGTAATAAATGGCGGAGATTATTTTGATAAACTTTTAAATCTTTATGGTGCTCCTTTCATAATTCTATCCTCTGTTATTATATTTGTGGGGTTCAGTTTGCTTACTATAAAAAAAGGGATATCAATGATTTCAGAATTAAGTTATATAATATTCTTGTGTCATAAACTTTTTATAGATATCATGGGTATAAATTTTTGGAAGCATATAGAGCAATTTTTTCAAGGGAAATTATATTTTATTATACCAGTAGAGTGGATTATAATTTTTGCATTGTCTCTGCTTTTTTCAATGTTTTTTAATTGGGTCTTAAAAATGACCGTATATAAGATAGTATAGAGGTGAAAGATGAACGAAAATCCAATAGTTTCACTTTGTATACCAACAAACGGCGTGTGTGAGTGGGTATTTCCGGTGTTGAAAAGTATATATCAGCAGGATGTTGATGTTGGCTTATATGAGATTATTATTACGGATAATGGAGATAATCAAGAGTTTAGGGATCGGATAGAGGATTATTCTGTAAGACATACCAATATTGTTTATGCAAGGACGAATGTAATTTCCTTTGTTAATGAAATAGAAGCATTTAAAAGAGCAAGAGGTAAGCTGATTAAATTAGTTAATCATAGAACTTTGTTGATTGGAGGGGCATTACAAAGGTTTGTTGATATGGCAAGGGATTATGAAGAGGAAAAGCCGATTATATATTTTGCGAACGGAGTTCTTAAGCTTCCAAAAACTAAACATGAATATGGAAGCTTTGATCAATTTGTCCGGAATCTTTCATATTGGTCGTCGTGGTCTGCTGGTATCGCTGTCTGGAGAGAAGATTTTGAAAAATTTATAAAAGGTTC
>CANODD010000017.1 GCA_947564705.1 uncultured Dorea sp.
TTCGGATACTTTCCGCTTCCCGTATCATGATACGGGAAGCGGAAAGTATCCGAAGCTGGATATGGAATATAAGGGAACAGATTTACATGCGCCAGAGAAGGCGGAGATGGAAGAGTTCGTGCGGCTCTTTCAGGAGGCCGGATTTGCGAACACAAAAATAGGAGGGTAAGATATGGCGAAGAAGCGTGGAATGAACGAGAGAATTCAGAAGCTCAGGGAACTCAGTGTGACGACACCGGTTCACATCGATCTTGAAAGAGCAAAGATCGAGACGGATTTTTACAAAGAGAATGACGGCAAGTATTCGATTCCGGTGATGCGCTCGATGGTTCTTAAGGAGTATTTTTCAAAAAAGACTCTGTATCTGGGAGACGGGGAGCTGATCGTCGGCGAGAAGGGAAGAGATCCCCAGGCTTCTCCTACGTTCCCGGAGCTGTGCTGCCATAGCGTGGAGGACATGACGGTCATGAGCGAGCGTAAGCTTGTGTCTTTCCATACAACAGAGGAGGACAGAAAGCTTCAGGCTGAGGAGATCATTCCTTACTGGACGGGCAGAAGTATGAGGGAGAAGATTCTCGCGCGGATGACTCCGGAATGGCATGAGTGCTACAGCGCGGGTATGTTTACAGAATTTATGGAGCAGAGGGGACCGGGACATACATGCGGCGGCGAGCAGGTATTTACCACGGGATACATGGACTACAAAGAGAAGATTAAGAAGACCATGGATAAGCTTGATTATATCAACGATCCCGATGCGGTGAATAAATGTGAAGAGCTGAAGGCGATGGATATCTCCTGCGACGCGGTGATCATTCTCGGAGAGCGTTATCATAAGTTGGCCCTCGAGATGGCGGAAAAAGAGCAGGATGAGACCAGAAAAGCTGAGCTTCTTCAGATCGCGGCGAATCTGGAGGTGGTTCCGGCGCATAAGCCCCAGACATACTGGCAGGCGATCCAGTTGTACTGGTTTACACATCTTGCCGTCACTACGGAGCTGAATCCCTGGGACGCGTTCAGCCCGGGAAGGCTTGACCAGCATCTGAATCCGTACTATGAGAGAGACGTAGAAGCCGGTATTCTGGACGACGAGAAAGCGCTTGAGCTGCTTGAGTGTCTGTGGGTGAAGTTCTATAATCAGCCGGCTCCAGTTAAGGTAGGCATTACCCTGAAGGAGAGCGCCACTTATACGGATTTTGCCAATATCAATACGGGCGGCGTGACGCCGGACGGACGCAACGGCGTAAATAATGTAAGTTATCTGATCCTTGACTGTATGGACGAGATGAAGCTGGTTCAGCCGAACTCTAACGTTACGATCAGTAAGAAGACGCCTGCGAAATTCCTGAAGAGAGCCTGCGAGGTTTCCAGAGAGGGATGGGGGCAGCCTGCATTCTATAACACGGAAGCGCAGATCATGGAACTGATCAATGCAGGGAAGAAGCTGGAGGACGCAAGACGCGGCGGTTCGTCAGGATGTGTGGAGACCGGCGCATGGGGCAGCGAGGCTTATATCCTGACCGGATACCTGAATATCCCGAAGGTATTCCAGTTGACGCTGTTCAATGGATTCGATCAATATTCCGGTAAGCAGATCGGACTTAAGCTTGGATATGCGAAGGATTTCAAGACCTATGACGAACTCTGGGACGCGTTCAAAAAACAGCTTGCATATATCATAGATATCAAGATCCGCGGCAATAATGTGATCGAGCAGTTGTACGCGCAGGAGATGCCGGCTCCGTGCCTGTCTGTCGTAACCAACGACTGTATCTCCAACGCCAAAGATTACAATGCCGGCGGCGCAAGATACAACACGAACTATATCCAGGGCGTGGGTATCGGTACGATTACAGACTGTCTTGCGGCGATCAAGTATAATGTATATGACAACCAGAACTTTACGATGGAAGAACTGATCGAGGCCATGGAGCATGATTTCGAAGGGTATGACGCGATCTACCGCATGGTTCATGACAAGACTCCGAAGTATGGTAATGACGACGACTATGCGGATGATATCATGCAGGAGGTATTTGAGCTATACAGAAGCTCCATTACGGGACGTCCGAATATGAAGGGCGGAAAGTACGGCGTGGATATGCTTCCGACCACCTGCCATGTATACTTTGGCGATGTGATCCTTGCGACTCCGAACGGAAGAAAGGCGCATAAGCCGGTATCAGAGGGAATCTCGCCGGAGAAATCCGCAGATACCAACGGACCTACCGCGGTTATCAAGTCCTGTGCGAAGATGGATCATCTTGCGACGGCGGGAACACTTCTGAATCAGAAGTTTACTCCGGATGTTGTTGCAGGAGAGGAAGGACTTGACCATATGGCAAGCCTGATCCGGTCGTATTTCTCTATGGACGGACATCATATTCAGTTCAATGTCATAGATAAGCAGACGTTGATCGACGCCCAGAATAATCCGGAAGAGTATAAAGATCTGATCGTGCGTGTGGCGGGATACAGTGATTTCTTCCGCAATCTGAGTAAGCCGCTCCAGGATGAGATTATCGAGAGGACGGAGCAGAGTTTTAATTAATGCGGTGACGTGCCGATATATCAGGATGAGGGAAGGAATTTCCTCATCCTTTTTGTTGCATTTCCGCAGAAAAACAATTACAATGTTGTAAAATACAGAATTGAAAATGACGGTGATAGTATGACACAGACGCGTAAGCGCCTGGTCTTCCATGGAAGAGTGCAGGGGGTCGGCTTCCGGTATAAGGCAAAGTACCTTGCAAGTTCCCTGGGATTGACCGGGTGGGTCAGAAATGAGTATGACGGTACGGTACATATGGAAGTGCAGGGACCGAAGCCGATGATCTATAAATTAATGGAAGGATTGAACCGGGACCGGTATATCGTGATAGAGTGGATTGACGAAAAGGATATCCTTATGGCTGAGGATGAGAGAAGTTTTTCTGTACGGTAGACGCGGCATCAGGGATTTTACAGTTTTTAAGCAGACGCAGAAGGAGAAGGACATGGAGAAGGATACGAAGAAGGGCATGAAGAGCCGGATTGCCTCGGCGGCCTGGCAGTTATTTTATGAGAAGGGATATAACGGTACGACGGTGGATGATATCATCGAATTGTCAGGTACTTCCAAGGGATCTTTTTATTATTACTTCAGTACGAAGGATGAGTTGCTGAATACATTATCTCTGATTCTGGATGATTATTATGAAGAACTTGAGAAAAAGATGGATCCGGAGATGAATAGTTTCTCTAAGTTATTATATCTGAATTACGAGACGCATACTATGATGGAAGAGAAGATCAGTATCGACCTGCTTGCTTCTTTGTATTCTACGCAGCTTGTGTCAGAGCGGGAGAGTCACCTTCTGGATCAGAACCGTAATTATTACAGGCTGGTGAACCAGATCGTGGATGAGGGACAGAAGCGGGGGGAGATACGGCCGGATGTTACGGTGAGTGAAGTGACGCGGTATTATGCAATGTGCGAGCGGGCGCTGGTGTCGGACTGGTGCCTGAATAAAGGAAGGTATTCCCTGGGGGAATACAGCAGAGAGTGTATGCCGATTATGATGGAACATTTTCGGGGATAAAGCAAAGCTTATGGAAGCGTCAAGGAGGCTGATAGTATGGTAATACATGGCTTGAAGAAGTTTTCATTATTAGATTACCCGGGAAAAGCCGCCTGTACATTATTTACGGCCGGATGTAATTTCCGGTGTCCATATTGTTATAATGCGCCGTTAGTCGTAGATACACATAAGAATAAGGAGATTTTGCCGGAGGATATTTATACTTTTTTAGAAAATGGCAGGGGAATGCTTGACGGGATCTGTCTGACCGGCGGAGAACCGTTGATTCAGAGGGGAATCGAAGAATTTTTAAATCGCGCCAGAGAGATGGGTTATGCGGTGCGTCTGGATACGAACGGGAGCTTTCCGGATAAACTGAAACGGCTTGTCTCAGAGGGATTAATCAGTTATGTAGCTATGGATCTTAAGAACTCGAAGGAGAGTTACGGGAAGACGGTGGGAATTGAAGATTACGATATCGGGAATGTGTGCAGAAGCGTTGAATATCTGTTAAGCGGCGCGGTACCATATGAATTCAATACGACGGTTGTTCTTGAGCTTCATCGGCGGTCGGACTTTGAGTCGATCGGCAGATGGATCGAGGGGGCGGATCAATATTTCCTGCAGCGATTTATAGATACAGGAAATGTGATGCGCAAAGGACTTCACAGGTATAATGAAAATATTATGCGCCAGGCTCTGGATATCGTGAAAGAGAGGGTGCCGTCGGCAAGACTGCGGGGATGGTAGAGTGATTTTGGCGGCCTGAAGTTAAAAAGGGACTTAGAAGAGCCCCTTTAGGTAGATTGTGTGATATGTTCGATATTTTCTGCTTTCAGCGCGCTGCGGCGGCCTGTATCAAAATGGTCGTTTTTCAGGATTGCATAGGACTCTTCGGATTTTCCGTTTCTCATATATTCGATCATTTTTTTTAGATTTTCATTGGTTTTTGTGATTTGCATCCCGTTTCTGACAGAATATTGCCCGATACGGACAAGCTCGCTAAGATTATTCTCATAGATCTTGTTGATACGGCTATTTTCGAAAATGCTTATGATCTCCATATGCATGGCGGTATCGGCAATTTCCCATTGGTAGGGATCTTCTGCAGCCGCGCACATGCGTACAACCTTCTCCTCGATACGGTAGGAATATTCTTCATTTCTGCCGGAAGAGAAGATCAGTTTGAAAGCTGCGCCCTCTAAGAGTTCACGAATCTGGTAGAGTTCGTTGATATCCCGATCGGTAATTTCCCGTACAGTCATGGATTTGTAATAGTCGGAGATGATTAAACCGTCTGTTTGCAGCATCTGGATTGCGGAGCGGATAGGACTGCGGCTCATACCGAGTTCCCTGGTAAGCATGGCTTCCGTGAGCTGTGTGCCGGGGGGATAGGTCAGATTCAATATATTTTCTTTTATCTTCTCATAAGCCTGGACGGCAAGAGATGTAGTCTTCTCGGCCATAGGAACCCTCCAATGTATGTGATGATTTGTGAAAATATGGTTACATTATATCAAAATGTATTTTTTGTGTAAAGCCGCAGAGTGAAAAGTAATTTTGTAAAGTAACAAGTACGTTCAATATATTGACTTATGCAAAGCAACATGTTATAGTTATCACAGAAGAAATTGTATACAAATCAATGAAATGTATACAAAAAATACTCTATAATATTAAGGAAGGTGTTTTCATGAAATTAGGATTTATTGGGACCGGGAATATGGCGTCGGCTATCATGGGAGGTATTATCAAGAAGCAGATTATTGCGGCAGATGAGATTATCGGGGCGGATCTGTTTGCTCCGGGAAGGGAGAGAGCAAAGGCACAGTTCGGTATCCATGTGACGGATAGTAATAAAGAAGTGGTAGAGAAAGCAGAAGTGATCGTACTGTCTGTGAAGCCGCAGTTTTATGCGGATGTTATCCATGAGATCCGCAATGATATCAGGAAAGAGCAGATTGTGATTACGATTGCGCCGGGTAAGACCCTTGCGTGGCTTTCTGAACAATTCGGTACGGAAGTGAAGATTGTGCGGACCATGCCGAATACACCTGCAATGGTAGGGGAGGGTATGACGGCTGCATGTCCGAACGAGTATATGACGGAAGAGGAGACGGCATATGTGCGTACGCTTCTGGAGGGTTTCAGCCGTGTAGAGATAATTCCGGAACGTCTGATGGATACGGTGGTTTCCGTAAGCGGAAGTTCACCGGCATATGTGTTCATGTTGATCGAGGCTATGGCGGATGCGGCGGTGTCCGGCGGGATGCCGAGAGCGCAGGCGTATCAATTCGCGGCGCAGGCAGTCCTTGGGAGTGCAAAGATGGTATTGGAAACCGGAAAGCATCCGGGAGAACTGAAGGATATGGTATGTTCACCGGCAGGGACGACGATCGAGGCTGTACGTGTATTGGAGGAAAGAGGTTTTAGAAGCTCAATATTTGAAGCGATGAAAGTGTGTGAAGAGATATCCAAAGGAATGTAGAACGGCCAGGCGAAGCATATTCTCAGCCATATGGAATGGAATATGCCGGGGAATACTCCATTCCGTCTGCTTTCGAATATTATACATGCTATGCCGGAATTGCAAGATAAAAAGGCTGCTGCAAAATTATGCGGCAGCCTTTGTTGTCTCTTCCGGTTCCCTGATCGTGTTCTAAGCTGTCAAAGAAACCGGATAAAATATCTCTAATAAAAGATTGACTTTTCTCTTTACTTATGGTTAAAATAGCTTTATACATACTTAAATTAATTATAATTTAAGTAAATAAAATGAAAACGGGGGATAAGGAATGGGAATTCAGTACGATGAACAGAAGCGGATGTTTAAGCTGGACACAGAAAATACAACATATATAATAGGAATCTCGGAAGAAGGATATGTGGGGCATGCATACTATGGGAAGCGCCTTGGGCAGTTTGGAGGAAGATATCTGATGCGTATGGAGGAGGCTCCGTATACGCCTTCTGTAAACCGGCGGGAGAAGAATTCCTTCATGGATTTCTTTCCGATGGAATATCCGACGGGGGGTATCGGAGATTACCGTGAGAGCTGCCTGAATGTGAGGAACAGCGCGGGAAGCGTTGCAAGCGAACTCTTCTATGAGAGCCATGTAATAGAGGAAGGAAAGCCGGAGCTTTTGGGGCTTCCGGCGTCATTTGGAGATGCGGATGAGGTGCAGACCCTCAGAGTCGTGTGTACAGATCCGATTCTTGATCTTCGGGTGACTTTGCTGTATTCTGTATTTGAGAAGGAAGATGTGATCACCAGGAGCGCGCTTGTGGAAAACAAGGGTGAAGAGAAGCTTTATCTGGAGAAAGTATACAGCGCTAATCTGGATATGGAGAACCGGGAGTTCGAGATGGTGAGCCTGTGCGGTTCCTGGGCGAGGGAGCGGCATATCCAGAGGGCGGGGCTTCATTACGGGAAGCAATCGGTTTCCTCCGCTAAGGGAGAGTCCAGTCATCAGGAGCATCCATTCATCGCCCTGGTGACGCCGGAGACGACGCAGAGTACAGGAGAGGTCTATGCCATGCATTTCGTATATTCCGGCAATTTCATCGCGCAGGCAGAGAGGACGCATTTTGATTTTGTGAGGATGGTAATGGGAATTAACGCGGAGGAATTCTGCTGGAGGCTTTTGCCGGGGGAGTGTTTCCAGTCGCCGGAGGCGGTGATGACGTATTCTGACGGCGGATTAGGGAAGATGAGCCGTTCTCTCCATGATTTCTACAGAGAGCATCTGATCAGAAGCCCTTACAAATATAAGAAGCGGCCGGTCCTGATCAATAACTGGGAGGCGACGTATTTTGATTTTGATACGCAAAAGCTCCTGGATATCGCGAGAGAAGCGAAGAAGAACGGTATAGAGATGCTGGTAATGGACGACGGCTGGTTTGGAAAACGCGACTGGGACGACTCTTCCCTGGGGGATTGGACCGTGAATGAGAAGAAGCTGACGTCGGGTCTGCCGGATCTGGTGAATCAGGTGCGGGAACTGGGGCTGGAATTCGGGATCTGGTTTGAGCCGGAGATGATTTCCCGTGATTCCGAGTTGTACCGCGAGCATCCGGACTGGGCGATCCAGGTGGCGGGAAGGGAGCCCGGGCAGAGCAGGGCGCAGTATGTGCTGGATATTTCCCGTAAGGAGGTAAGGGATTACGCCTGCGAGTGTGTGGCGAAGATATTAAGGAGTGCGCCCATCTCATATGTGAAGTGGGATATGAATCGGCAGTTGAGCGATATCGGAAGCGCCTGCCTGCCGGCGGACGCCCAGGGGGAATTATTTCACAGATATGTTCTGGGACTCTATGAGATGCAGGAGAGGCTGGTGACGGAGTTTCCTGATCTGCTTCTGGAGAATTGCTCCGGCGGAGGAGCGAGGTTCGATCCGGGAATGCTGTATTACAGCCCGCAGATCTGGTGTTCGGACGATACGGACGCCATAGAGCGTCTCAGGATCCAGGAAGGGACGGCGCTGATCTATCCGCTGTCCACGATGGGGGCGCATGTCAGCGACTGTCCCAACCATATCGTGGAGAGAAATACGCCGTTTGAGACCCGGGGGAACGTGGCTCTTGCAGGTACCTTCGGATATGAGCTGGATATCACGAAGATTTCGGAAGAGGAGAGGGCGCAGATTGCCGGACAGGTGGAGCTGTACCACAAGTATTACGAACTGATCCAGACGGGAGATTATTACCGTATTGCTTCCTGGAGCGACAGGTATCCCTGGGATTGCTGGGAGGTCGCGGCAAAGGATGCGTCGCATGCGTTAGTGACGTTTGTGCAGGTGCTTGCACAGCCGAATATGCACAATAAGAATATCAGGCTCTGCGGTCTCGACGCCGGGGCAGGATACCGTCTGGAAGGGACGGAGGAAGTATATACGGGAGAAGAATTAATGGCATGCGGATTCCTGATCAGAGACCTCAAAGGAGATTTCCGAAGTAAGTTATATCATTTTATCCGGGAGTAAGAAAAGAGGGCTTGGGGCGCAGACCGGTGTGAGATAATGCCAGGAGGTACGTTATGGGTAAAGTCAGGTTGATCGATATAGCAGAAGAGACAGGGGTGAGCACGGTGACGGTGCATAACGCCCTTGCCGGAAATAAAGGCGTCAGCAGCGATCTGCGGATGCGAATTGTGGAGACGGCGCAGAGGCTTGGGTATGAGCCGGTATCTTCCGGGAGACAGAAGGATAAGGCGGAGGATATGGGAGAATTCCACAAGATAGGGGTATTGATCGCGGAAAATTATCTGGCGCAGTATTCCACTTATTATTGGAAGGTGTACCAGGAATTGTCGCTGGCGGCGACGGAGAAGAGGTGTTATACCACCATAGAGGTGCTGAAGAAAGAGATGGAGAAGAAGACCTTTGAACTGCCGCAGATTGTGATGAATAACAGTATAGAAGGATTGGTTATCATCGGTGAGATTGACAAACGGTATATCAGGAAACTGCGTCTGGAGCTTGAGATGCCCATTGTATTCCTGGATTTCTATGATAATGAGATTGCGAAGGACGCAGTGATCGCGGACAACTTTTATGGGACATACCAGATGACGGAACTTCTGTTTGAGCGGGGAATCCGTGAGATCGGTTTCATCGGCTCGATCTATGCTACCAGCAGTATCATGGATCGGTACTGCGGATTTCAGAAGTCCATGCTGGAGCACAGGCAGACGGTGCCGAAGGAATGGGTGATTGAGGACCGCGACGCCCTGGGACAGGTTGGTTTTGAGCTGCCGAACTGCCTGCCGAAGGCCTTCGTATGCAATTGCGATCTGGTGGCGGGCATAACGGTGGAGAAGCTTAAGGAACGCGGTTACCGTGTCCCGGAGGATATCTCTGTGACAGGATTCGATAATTTCCTGTATCCCGGTTACGCAGATATGAAGATTACGACCTATGAACTGAACACGAAGGCCATGACGAAGGTAGCTGTGGATAAGGTGCTGAAAAGAATCCGGAATCCTAAAAGGGCGGGGACGCTGGAGGTTGTCTCCGGGCATATTGTGTGGAAGAACAGTGTGAAACCTAAGATTACTTAAGTTTATATACAATAAAGCAAAATAGAGAGAGAAATAGTAAGATAAAAAAGGCGCATGGATCATACAGGATATGGTTCGTGTGTCTTTTGCTTTCATTACCTCAAAGTAGATGTGAGTTGTTAATTAAAAATATTATAGTATTAATTTGCTATTTAAGTTATAAATAAGGCAAAAAAAGACAAAATATGCAAAAAACATAGAAGTAAAAGCGTTCAAATGCACGAAAATATGCAAAGTAAAAAGACGTAATTGATTTTTTACACAAAAAGAGATAAAATTAAATTAACTTAAAAATAGTTAAAAAATAATAAACGGAGGTAGGAAAGCAATGAAAAAGAGAGTACTTAGTCTTGTACTGATCCTGTCAATGAGCGTATCAATGGCGGCATGCGGCAACAAAGGCGGAGGAGAAGTCGTAGAGGTGGACGTGCCGTCTATCGACAAACTTAACGGAGATGACTATAAGGATCTGAAAGCAGACATCAAGATTCTTACGAATCGTACGGATATCGTGGACACGGTTTATAAGGGATATGCAGATCAATTTAATGAGCTGTATCCGAATATTAAGGTTACATATGAAGGAATTACGGATTATGAGGAATCTCTGACCCTGCGTCTGCCCAATGGCGACTGGGGCGATATTTGCTTCATTCCGTCTACGGTGGAGAAGAGTGAGATGGGAGAGTATTTTACCCCGCTGGGAGATTACGAGACCTTGGATGCAAGGTATAATTTCGTGACAGAGAAGACTTATGACGATACGGTGTACGGTATCCCGAACGGCGGTACGGCAGGCGGCGTGGCTTATAACAAGAGGATCTGGAAGGATGCAGGCATAACAGAGATGCCGGAGACTCCGGATGAGTTCCTTGAGGCGCTTAAGCTTATCAAGGAGAAGACAGATGCGGTTCCGCTGTACACGAACTTCTCCGCGGGCTGGACTATGGGTGCATGGAACGACTATGTAGGAATCGCATCCAACGCAGACGCAGATTACAAGAACAATAAGCTGCTCCATCAGAAGGATCCATTTACGAAGAATGAAGAGATGAGCGGGCCTTATGCCGTATTCTATACCTTATATTCAGCAGTTAAGGATAAGCTGGTAGAGGAAGACCCGGCGTCCAGCGACTGGGAATCCTCCAAAGGAATGATCAATAAAGGCGAGATTGCGACGATGGTGCTTGGTTCCTGGTGCGTACAGCAGTTTAAGGATGCGGGCGATAATCCGGACGATATCGGTTACTTTCCATTCCCGATCACGGTAGGAGACGAGAGAGCGGCGTCTTCCGGCGGAAACTATGCTTATGCAGTCAACAACAAGGCGAGCGAGGATAACCAGATTGCGGCGATGCTCTATGTGAAATGGATGCTTGAGGAGTCGCCGATCTTCGAGGATGAGGGAAGTATTCCGGCGCTTAAGGACGAGCCGCTTCCGGATTCACTGGCGGAATTCGAAGGCGTCGAGCTTCTGTCAGATAATCCGCCGTTAAAGGGTGAGGAGAGTCTGTACGACGATATCCGTAATTCAGCAGAGGTACTAAGCGGAGACTATCCGGTATGCGAGGTTCTGGAAGCCGCTCTCTACGGGACGAAGGAATTAGACGACTTGATGGGCGAGTGGAACCAGAAGTGGACGGATGCACAGGAGACAAACGGAGCAGAGATTACAGAGTAATATACAAAGGGTATCTTCGATGATTATGCAGACTGCTTCCCGGCGCCGGTTCTGCCGGACGCCGGTTTTGAGGGATACCCCGGGAAAGGAGAAAAAATGGAAAAACAATCCTTTAAACAATGGTTTTGCAGCCGCAAGGTGCAGCGCAGGCTGGTAATCTTTACATTCCTGTTCATTCCCCTTGTGTTACTGCTTATGTTCACCTACATTCCTTTCGGCAAGATGATTCAGTTCAGCTTCTATGATATGAAGTATCTGGGCGCAAGGACATTCGTAGGAATGAAGAATTACGCGGAAGTATTTGACCGGAAAGAGATATTCGGCTCCCTCTTCAACAGCCTTTACTACATGGGCGGCGGAGTGGTACAGCTGGCGCTTGCCCTCTTCTTCGCAACCATGATGGTGTTCAAGGTGAAGGGAGAATCTGTATTCAAGGCTTCTTTGTTCTTCCCCTATCTGATCTGTGGTATTGCGGTAGGTTTCATCTTCAAGTTCTTCTATGCAAGAGGCGCCGTACTGGATACGATTCTTCAGCTGTTTGGGATGAATGCAGATAAGATACCGCTGTGGCTGCAGGATCAGAGCATCAACAACGTTTCGCTGGCGGCGACATCGGTATGGAGATACACAGGCCAGAATGTCATCTTGTTCCTTGGAGCCATGATGTCTGTTGATACAGATCTCTACGAGGCGGCGTCCCTGGACGGTGCGAACAGGTGGCAGCAGTTCCGTTACATTATCCTTCCAAGCATCAAGTCTATTATTGTGCTGAATATTATTCTTTGTGTCAGCGGATGCTTAAGCGCTTTCGAGCCTCCGTACGTTATCACAAACGGTACCATGGGAACCGGTACATATTTTGTAATCATGAACCGTATCGCCCATGAGAACCAGAAGGTCGGACTTGCAAGTGCGATGGCGATCGTCCTGCTGATTTTGATTATTATCTGTACCATCGGACAGAAATTATTCTTCAAGTATGTATTCGACGACGGCAGCAGTGATGAATCTAAGGCGGCGGTCCGCAAGAGAAAGAAAGCAGAGAAGGCGCGCAAGGCAATGCAGGCAAAGGGAGGTGCGGTATAGTGAGAGAGAAGAAGAAATTTTCATCTTATGTTTTTTCAGTAATCAAGTATGTGTCGCTGATTCTGGCGTCTGTTGTGTCGCTGGTCCCGGTCTGTGTCTGTATCCTGACCGCGTTTAAGACCAACGAAGAGTATGCGTCTACATCGGTTCTGGATATGCCGGCAACCTTCGCGTATTTTGAGAACTTTAAGATTGCGTTCGAGAAGGCGAATATGATGAGGGGATTTGCCAACACGGCGATCGTCCTGGTGGTGGTGCTTACCGTTTCTGTATTCACAGGCTCCATGCTTGCGTATGTAATTAACCGGTTCCGATTCCCGGGAAGGGGA
Source organism: uncultured Dorea sp. (assembly GCA_947564705.1). Lineage (GTDB taxonomy): Bacteria > Bacillota > Clostridia > Lachnospirales > Lachnospiraceae > Sporofaciens. The sequence goes on from CANODD010000017.1 coordinate 12,715, forward strand.
ATGATTGAGAATCTGTTCCTGTTTGCGTCATTGCTTCCGGGTATCGCGATGCAGGTAACGATCTATCAGATCATGTATTCTCTGGGACTTATTAATCATCTGTATGGGTATATGATTGTATTGATGGGAACGGATATCATCTCCATCTATATCTTCCTGCAGTTCTTTGAGAATCTGCCGGTATCTCTGGATGAATCGGCGATCATGGACGGATGTACGTATTTTGGAGTATTCTTCAAGATCCTGTTCCCGCTCCTGAAGCCTGCGATCATGACGTCTCTGGTGCTTAAGGGCGTCAGCGTGTATAACGAGTACTATTCCTCCAACCTGTATCTGCAGCTGCCGGAACTGAAGACCATATCTACGGCGTTGTATACATTTACAGGACCTTATGGCAATCAGTATAACTATATCTGCTCCGGCGTTATCATCACAATCATACCGATCCTGGTGTTCTTCCTGGTATTCCAGAAGCAGGTATACAGCGGTATGGCAAACGGGGCTGTCAAGGGTTAAGGCACGGAGAGTGTAAAGAAAAATAGGAATCAGAGAAAGGTTTTAAAGAAATGGACAATGTTAAGATATTGGCGCCGCCGGTGCCGAATGTACCGTGGCAGGAGAGGCCGGACGGTCTGAACGGCGTGCCGGTGTGGCGTTATGATGAGAACCCGGTTATCGGAAGGAATCCGGTGAAGGGAGTGGCAAGGATCTTCAACAGCGCGGTAATACCGTACCGGGATGGATTTATCGGCGTATTCCGCGGGGAGCAGGTCAACGGTGTTCCGCACATTTATCTGGGAAGAAGCGAGGATGCGCTGCACTGGCAGTTTGATGAAGAGAAGATTTCGTTTGTGGATGAAGAGGGCAGGCCTTTTATGCCGGTATATGCCTATGATCCAAGGCTTGTAGAGGTGGAAGGCGTCTATTATCTGATCTGGTGCCAGGATTTCTACGGGGCGGCGATCGGGATGGCGAAGACGACGGATTTTGAGACGTTTACAAGGATAGAGAATCCGTTCCTGCCGTTCAACCGGAATGCGGTGCTCTTCCCAAGGAAGATAGGCGGCAATTTCATGATGCTTTCAAGACCAAGCGACAGCGGACATACGCCTTTTGGGGATATCTTCGTATCCGAGAGTCCGGATCTGGTATATTGGGGGAAGCACCGTCATGTGATGGGCAAGAGCAAGGAATGGTGGGAGATGCTTAAGATAGGCGGCGGCGCGGCTCCCATCGAGACGACAGAAGGGTGGCTTCTGTTCTACCATGGCGTGACCGGGACCTGTAACGGGTATGTCTACAGTATCGGCGGGGCGATCCTGGATATTGAGAATCCGTCGGTTGTGAAGTACCGTTGTGAGAATTTCCTGCTGACGCCTCAGGAATGGTATGAGGAGCGGGGCTTCGTGCCGAATGTGACGTTCCCATGCGCGACCATCCATGACAGTGAGAGCGGAAGGATTGCAATCTACTATGGAGCGGCAGATACCTATGTGGGACTGGCGTTTACCATGGTGGATGAGATCGTTGCTTATATTAAGGAACATAGCGTGGTACGGGAAGACGACAGTGAGATTGGAAGGCGATAGGTAATTCGCCTCTGAGTAGCAACAGGTGTGGATGTCGTCTCTGCTAAGGCTGTCCCTGAATGTCCGTAAAGTGGAGGGACAGCCAGGATGGATTGAAATGTTTGAGACGTATATGCGGGAGGTGGAGATTATGGAGAGTTTTGTGAAGGAGATCCGGCGGCATCTGGAGACGAGGCTCATCCCTTTCTGGGAAGGGCTTCGGGATGAAGAGAACGGCGGATATTATGGATATATGGATTATGGCCTCCGGGTGGATAAGCAGTATGAGAAAGGATGCATCCTGAACAGCAGGATTCTGTGGTTCTTCTCGAATGCCTATAAGCTGCTGGAATGGGAGAACCTGAGGGAGGACGCGGTACATGCGTACCGTTTCCTGAAGGAGCATTGTATAGACCGGGAATACGGCGGGGTGTTCTGGTCTGTTGCCTGTGACGGACAGGCGCTGGATGATACGAAGCACACCTATAACCAGGCATTTGCTGTCTATGCATTGGCGGCATATTATGACGTAGTGAAGGATGAAGAGGCGCTTGGGCTTGCAATGAAGCTGATGCGTCTGATTGAAGAGAAATGCACCGATTCATACGGTTATTATCTGGAAGCATTTACCAGAGAGTTTAAGCCGGCAGACAATGAGAAATTGTCGGAGAATGGCGTGATGGCAGAAAAGACTATGAATACACTGCTTCATGTATTCGAGGCGTACACGGAGTTATACCGGGTAAGCCATGAAAAGAAAGCAGCGGACAGGCTGCGCTTCATGATGGATACCATGGCGGAGAAGATCTATAATCCGGCGCTTGGGAGGCAGGAAGTGTTCTTTGATAAAGACTGGAATTCCTTGATAGACCTGTATTCTTACGGGCATGACATCGAGACGGCGTGGCTGGTGGACCGGGGTACAGAGGTGCTTGGGGACCCGGGATATGAGAAAAAGATGTCCCGGATTACAAGAGAGATTACGAAGCATATCTATGAGCGCGGGTTCTATCATGGCGCGCTGATGAATGAGGCGGAGAATGGAGTACAGGATAAGACCCGGGTATGGTGGGTACAGGCGGAGGGTATCGTAGGGTTTGTCAATGGATACCAGAAGAACCGGCAGGATGCGGCTTATCTTAAGGCGGCAAATATACTGTGGGAGTATATTGCAGAGTATCTGATCGATCCAAGAGACGGGGCGGAATGGTTCTGGGCTGCAGATGAGAATGACAGGCCCGTATCGAAGCCGATTGTGGAGCCATGGAAATGTCCTTATCATAATGGCCGGATGTGTATGGAAGTAATCCGCAGGCTGGAGCCGGGAAAAGATTGACAGAAAGAGTAGTCTCGGAAATTCAATGAAACTTCAGTAAAAATATAAAGATAGGCAAAGATTTGTGGTTATAGGAGAAGAAAGGCATGATTCATAACAGATATTATGCAGAATTAGAGAAATATGAGAAGCTGATTTGCAGAAAGAATCAGAAGGGCGATTATTATAACGGAATCTATGACCGGTATGAGTATCCTGTGCTGACGAGGGATCACATACCGCTGCACTGGAGATATGACCTGGATGCAGGGTCGAATCCGTATTTTATGGAACGTCTCGGCGTCAATGCAGTCATGAACTCCGGCGCCATAGAACTGGACGGAAGATATTATCTGGTCGTCCGGGTGGAGGGAAATGACAGAAAATCCTTCTTTGCAGTGGCTGAGAGTGAAGACGGGGTATCGGGGTTCCGGTTCTGGGATTATCCGGTGACGCTGCCGGATACCTGTCCGGAGGAAACCAATGTCTATGACATGCGTCTGACAAAGCATGAAGACGGGTATATCTACGGAGTCTTCTGTTCGGAGAGTAAGGACAGGGAGAATCCGGACCTGTCGGCGGCAGTGGCGCAGGCAGGTATCGTGCGGACGAAGGACTTAAAGAGCTGGGAACGTCTGGATAACCTGACTACGCTCCGGTCACCGCAGCAGAGAAATGTGGCCCTGCATCCAGAATTTGTAGACGGGAAATATGCGTTCTATACCCGTCCCATGGATGGGTTTATTGAAACCGGGAGCGGCGGCGGAATCGGGTTTGGGCTGTGCGAAGACATAGAGCATGCGGTGATTGATGAAGAGAAGATCATCAGCAGAAGGCTCTACCATACACTGACAGAATCCAAGAACGGCGCGGGGGCAGTTCCAATCAGAGGCAGCAAATGCTGGATACATATAGCCCATGGGGTGCGCAATACTGCGGCGGGGCTGCGGTATGTCCTCTATGCATTCGGGACAGACCTGGAGGATCCGTCGAAGGTGATTGCCGAGCCATCAGGCGTATTTCTGGCTCCGCTTGGGAAAGAGCGGGTCGGCGATGTGTCCAACGTGGTGTTTACCAACGGAGCGGTTGCCAGGGAAAATGGAGATGTATACATCTACTACGCATCCTGCGATACAAGAGTGCATGTTGCAGCAACAACGGTTGCGAAGCTTGAGGATTATCTCTTCCACACACCCAAGGATCCCTTGCGGTCGCCGGATTGTGTGAAGCAGAGATGTGAGCTGATAACCAGGAACCGGAAGCTTCTGGAGGCATAGTGCAGAGCGTGCGGATAGCCGGGAACCAGAAGTTTTGGGAGTATGAGACAGGTAGATAAGGGGATTCTATGGGAACGTGGATAAGAGATATCAGGGAGAAAACAGCAGATATGGACAGGCGGCAGGCGCTTGCGTATATTGCCGGTTACTATTGGTATCATATTCTGATTGCCGGTATCCTGCTGGGACTTGTGGGTCTTCTGATCTATCATATCGGATGGGGAGACAGGAGGAAGGAATTCACCTGTGTGCTGATTAATCAGGAGGTGGATTATGCGAGGGATAAGAAGCTTGCCGAGGGATTCGGCGCTTATGCAGGGCTGGAGGCCAAAGAGATTCTGATTGATTCGGACTATCAGATTTCCTATAGGGATAAGCAGATGGAGAGCGTCAAGGAGAGCTCCTATGAGAAGTTCTTCTTTAGCTGGCAGGCAGGAGAGATCGACGCCATGGTGATGCCAAAGAGCTTCTATGAGTATTGTCAGGATCAGGGCGGCGTGTTTCTGGAAGAGAAGATCCCATTGGGGACGACGGCGCTTCAGGATACGCTGATCGAGGAACCGGATGATCCGGTGTATCTGGTATTTGCGGCAGATACGAAGCATGAGAAGTTGTGTGAAGCATTCCGGAGGTATCTGTGCGATGGGCATGGTACCCGTTAGCAGACGAACCGCCGGCACGGATATAGGATGTAACCATTACGCTGTGTGGGATGAGGTGAAGGTATGATGAAGAAATTAAGTGTAGATAATCCGTTTTTTGATTTTATGGGGAAATTAGGGGATGTACTGCTCCTCAATATCCTGTTCCTGATCACTTCCCTGCCGGTTGTGACCGTGGGAGCGTCTCTTGCGGCGCTGTATCAGTCCTTTGACGATATGGCAGAAGGAGAATTCATATCGGCATTCCGTAACTATACCAGAGCATGGAAGAAGTACCTGCGAACGAGTACAAAGGCATGGATTCTGGTGCTTCTGACAGGATGCCTTCTGGTATTCGACCTGACATTTGTGGGAGGCATGAGAAGAGGCACGCAAGGCCTGTGGGGATTCATCGGGATTGGGATTGGATGCCTTGCAGTCATCTGGGAAATGATATTCTGCTATATCTTTCTTGTGATACGAAAGGGCGAGACGCAGATCGGGAGGATGATACGGCAGAGCCTCATCCTGGCGGTGCACAATTTCCAGTATACATTTCTTATGGTTGTGATAAATAGTATTCCTGTGATATGCTTTGTTCTGGGAGGAGATCTCCTGGCGGCTGTGATTCCGCTATATCTGACCTTTGGATTCGGACTAACGGCGTTTGTAAATACATTTTTTCTAAGGAGATGCATATGATGTGCCTCGTGGCGATCGGGCAGAATGACAGTTATCCTTATCTGGATATCGAAGCCTGGAATAGATGAATGGAGTACTAGAAGTAAGATAGGAAGGATAAAAAGATGGATGCAAGGAGTATGTATGAATTCTGGTTAGAGGATTCTTATTTTGATGAAGATACGAAATCGGAGCTAAGAGGCATTGCGGGGGACGCCAGGGAGATTGAAGAGCGCTTCTACCGTGACCTGGAATTCGGAACCGGAGGACTGCGGGGAATCATCGGAGCCGGTACGAACCGCATGAATATCTACACGGTGCGCAAGGCGACACAGGGACTGGCGAATTATATTATCCGGGAGCACGCACAGAAAAGAGGAGTAGCGATCGCTTATGATTCCCGCAACATGTCGCCGGAATTTGCTGATGAAGCGGCGCTCTGCCTTACGGCAAATGGAATCTGGGTATACATTTTCCCGTCTCTGCGTCCGACGCCGATGCTTTCTTTCGCATTGCGTGAGCTTAGATGTACGGCGGGAATCGTGGTGACTGCAAGCCACAATCCGCCGGAGTACAACGGGTATAAGGTGTACTGGGAGGACGGCGCGCAGATTACGGCGCCCAGGGATAAAGAGATTATTTGCGAGGTCAATGCCATCACGGATTATGCTATGGTGAAGACCATGGATAAGGAGGCGGCTGTCGCGGCCGGGCTTTATTGCGTGATTGGTGAAGAGATGGACGACAGATATATGGAAGCATTGAAAAAGCTGGTTCTGCATCCGGAGGTGATCCGGGAAACAGCAGGGGATCTGAAGATTGTGTACACCCCGCTTCATGGGACCGGGAATCTTCCGGTGAGAAGGGTTCTTCGGGAGCTTGGATTTGCCAATGTATATGTGGTAAAGGAGCAGGAATTACCCGACGGTAATTTTCCCACCGTCTCTTATCCGAATCCGGAGGATAAGAATGCATTTGCCCTGGCGCTTGCTCTGGCAAAGGAAGTGGATGCGGATGTCATACTGGCGACAGATCCGGATGCGGATCGTCTTGGCGTATATGCGAAGGATACGAAGACAGGAGAGTATATAAGTTTTACGGGCAATATGTCCGGAATGCTGATTCTGGAGTATCAGCTTGCACAGCGGAAGGCGATGGGTACCCTGCCCGGGAATGGAGCGGTCGTTACAACCATCGTGTCCGGTAAGATGGGGCGTGCGATTGCGGATGCTTATCAGATGGCTCTGATCGAGACGCTGACAGGCTTCAAATATATCGGGGAACAGATCAAATTCTTCGGGCAGAATCAGAGGTATGAATAT
>CANODD010000018.1 GCA_947564705.1 uncultured Dorea sp.
CTTCCGATCTCCCTTGCCTGGTATTATCAGGAACAGGGGAAACCTTTTATTTTCCGCTGCTGCAACCGCTTAGACCGCGATACCTCAGGTCTTACCATCGTCGCCAAGCATCTGGTCAGCGGCAATATACTCTCCGATATGGCCCGCCGCCATGAAATACATCGGGAATACCTCGCCATCGCGCGCGGGAGCGTCTCTCCAAAAACCGGTACAATCACGGCACCTCTTGCCCGCAAGCCCGGAACGATCATCGAACGCACCGTGGATTTCTCACACGGCGAGGAGGCAGTCACTCATTATAAAGTTATTGACGAAAAAAACGGGCACAGCCTTGTCTCCCTTCGCCTGGAAACCGGCCGTACCCATCAGATACGCATACATATGAAATACCTCGGGTATCCGCTTATCGGAGATTATCTGTATAACCCCGATATGGAATACATCAAGAGGCAGGCCCTTCATTCTTACCGGCTTCGCCTCACACATCCCATTACAGGAGAAGCATTAGAATTCACTGCTCCTCTTCCCGATGACATGCGGCAGATAATCCAATATCCATATGCCCCTTGAATCATCAAGCCTGCAGCGCTGCCAGACAGCAGAACGCCCGGATTACAACTCCATAACCCACAATTCATGCAGCGCGCGGGTAGCACATATATAGCAAAACTGCCGGAAGAAGGGATTCTCCCTGTCTCTGCCGAAGATAAATACCTGGTCAAACTCCAGCCCTTTTGCCATATAAAAAGTGGTTACCGTAATCCCTTTCCGAAAGACAGAGCTGTCTCTGTCAATATAAGACACATCTTTCCTGACCGTTTCTATAAACTTGCAGAGCACCCTTGCCTCGTCCTCCGTCATGACCAGAAACGCGGCCGTCTCATACCCGTCTTCTCCCAGGCGCACCTGTGCCAGCGCTTTCTCCGCCGCATCCTCTACGGAAGCACATCTTACTTCCTCTACTTCCCTTCCATGCCGCTTTACATACTCAATCCCTTCTAAACCGGCGATACGGTTCGCATATTCCGCGATCTCACAGGTATTGCGGTAACTCCGGTTCAGCTCAATCTTCCGCACTTTCTTTCCCAAAACCTTCGGCAGAAAAGCCGTCACATCCCGGGACAACCCGTCCAAAGTCTGGGCGCGGTCGCCAAGTATCGTCATCCTGCAGGAGAACATCCGCTCTATGATAACATATTGGAGATAAGAATAATCTTGCATCTCATCGATGACAAGATGGCGTATATTCTTATGACGCGTCACCTTCAGAAGGCGCTGCTTCAGATATAGCAGCGGGTAGACGTCTTCATATGCAAGAATTCTCTTCTCGCATGGAAGATCCGCAAGCTGCTGCCACCCATATTCTTCCAAAAACCAGTTGTAGATGACATACAGATCTGTCGTCACATACATACTCTGGAATCTGCTGCGTATAAATTCCCGATCCTCTTCCGGAATATCCTTTCCCTGCAAAGTCTCGAACTCATCCGTGAAATACTCCATCACCGCATCCATCCGGGACAAAAGCGGTATCTCCTGGAATCGCTGATAGAACATCTTAAGGATCTCATCCGCCTTCTTCTCCATTCCCTTATACCGCACATCTTTAAAGTCCACCAGCCGGTCTTCCAATTCTATCAGGAAACCCTCCGCCGCTTCCACGAATTCCGCCGATTGTTTCCATCTATACCTTCGGTCTGCCTCGGCGTCATCTTTACGAATCTGCTTCTCGATCTGATGCCAGCGGTCCTCACAGTCAGACGCCACATCTTTCAATTCCCTGTACGCAAAGAGGTCAAGGCTCATCTCCTGTATATTCTCTTCTCCAAGCTCCGGAAGGATGTGTGATATATAATCTGAGAACACGCTGTTCGGCGACAGGACCAGAATATTCGAAGACTTCAGGTTCTCCCTGTCATGATAGAGAAGATATGCGATCCGATGCAGCGCTATAGACGTCTTCCCGCTGCCCGCCGTTCCCTGGATGATCAATACCTTATCCCGGGTATTACGGATGATCGCATTCTGTTCCTTCTGGATTGTGCGTACAATATTCTTAAGCTGTACATCACTGTTGGCGCTTAATTCCTGCTTTAAGATATCATCGTCGATCTTCATGTCGCTCTCAAACTCGTAGACCATACGTCCGCCCCGAATCTTATACTGCCATTTCGACAGGATCTCCCCCCTCATCGTCCCGCCGGGAGCCTCATAGGCAGCCGCGCCCTTGTCATAATCATAGAAAAGCCCGCTCACTGGAGCCCGCCAGTCATAGATCAGCGGCACAGCCCCCCGCTTCCTGGCAAAATTACCGATTCCGATATAGAAAGTCTCTGTCTCCTCTTCTCCCTCATAGACAAAATCCACACTCCCGAAGAAGGGCGAATCCAACATCTTCTCCCACCTGTGCCTTTGCTTCTGATACTCCTGTCCGGCATTCACCTGACTGATCAGCGCCTGCTGATTGTCATAGTTCTCATAACCGTACTCATCCATCTCTGCATAATTTTCCCAGTAATATTCATTCATGCCCGCGATATCTTCCCGGACATCCTGAATCGTCGCATCCAGCTCCTTAAGTCTTAAGGCCAACTGCTCCGTTACATAATCCAGATATTCTGTCCCTATGCTCATGTTCACTCTTGCCTTTCTATAACTATTGACAGCCGCCTCCCAGCTTTCTTTACATATCACCTTTCGCCGGCAGACCACCCGCAAGCCGTGTTCCGGTTTGCAGGAATCGTTTCTCAGTCCGTCTGACAGATCACTTCCAGGTAACAAAAGACCGGATACAGATAACTCGCCCCGAAGGTTCCCAGCTTCTTCGGCCCCGTCACCACCCGGTCTAATTCCAACACCTTATGAAATGCCATCATGACGCTTGCCCTGGTAATAGACTTATCCTTCCGGGTCACAAACATCTCGTTACCTTTGATCATATAAAAGAATTCCAGCTCCTTTGCAGTATAAAAAGGATGTCCCTGGAACTTGGTCAATGTCTCCCACAGAAGCTCATCCAGCGCATCCGTATTCTTCTCTTCCAAACCCTCTTTCAGATTTTTGACCGCCCGTCTCTGTTCCTCCGTCATATCCGTAATATATCCCTTTCCGCGAATCTTATCCCTCTGCAGACTGACCAAAACGAATCTTCATAGTCTGCACGCCCCGTTTTGCAGACCGAACTGCTTCAAAGCCAGATAATGTTTTATTATGATATGTAAATTACTTAATGTCAATAGAATCCACGCTATTTGATAATGCCAAGTAACAGTAAGGCCTTAGGCTGAACGAGGCGATGCGGTGACATCGTTGAGTAAAGCCAACGCGTCAGATGACGATATAGGCTGTGCTGTTAGTTCGATTATGAAAGTGTCAGTACACTAGATTTCCGGAAATATAAGACAATCCGCTAAAAGACGCTCGTATCCTTCCATTGCCCCCAACTCCATATAATCGATATGATATGCCAGTTCTTCCATTTCCTGTTTTACTTTCCCGGAAAGTAGCGCCATATATGCGCCTGTTTTAGATGAATTCCCTACATACTCTATCTTATCTCTTATTTCTTCCGGTAAGATTCCTGTTCCAATCATACTATCCACAGGCAAATGCGCGCCAAACTGTCCGGCGACCAATACCCTGTCTAATTCTTTCATTTTTTTCCCCGCTTTCTGAAGCAAAGCATAAAATCCCGACAAAACCGCACCTTTGGCAAGCTGAACCTGACGTACGTCCCCCTGCGTAATCTTCAATTCTTCTGTCATTCTAAACTGTCGTTTCTTTCCATCCATCTCCAGCATTGAACAGCGATAATCACCCTCTTCCAATTTATCCGGTTTTATAAATGCGCCGTCCTTTCTCACTAACCCTGCATGAATAAGTTCTTTTACCCCTGCAAGAATCCCACTTCCACAGACGCCAACCGGGTCTGTTGTTCCGATTACTTTTAATTTAACCCCATTTCTCGTAATGCGGACATCCTCAATCGCCCCCTCTGCCGCACGCATCCCTGAACTAATATTCATACCTTCCAAAGCGGGTCCCGCAGCACAGGAACAACTTAACAATCTTCCGTGGTCTGAAAATACAATCTCCCCATTCGTCCCAATATCAATAAAAAGTACATTTTCTTTTACCTTCTGTAATCCGCACACATATACGCCTGCTACGATATCAGCTCCAATATACGCCGACACAGCCGGAAGACAATATAATCTTGCTCCTTTTGATACATATAGCCCGATTTCCTCTGCTTCCATATCCTTTGCCTTAACAAATATCGGGGCATATGGCGCTTTACCGATAGACCGTGCATCTATGCCGAGAAGCATATGCATCATGGTACAGTTGGCGCCTACCGTTACTTCATAGACAGATTCCCGCGCCACTCCTGCCTGGCAACAGACATCCTGGACCATCTCATTTATTGACGTAACGATCGCCTCCTTAAGAGCCTGCACCCCCTCTTTTGGATGTTCCATCTCATATGTAATACGCGTCAGAACATCCAGTCCAAAATGTTTCTGCGCATTAATCATGGACGCATTCGCCAGTTCTTTTCCAGTCTTCATATCAACCAATGATGTTACCACTGTCGTTGTCCCAATATCCACCGCAATCCCGTATAATTTGTTTGTCGTATCTCCTTTCTCCAGATTCATAAGAACTTGTCTCCCATCGCGCTCTCTGTGGAGAACCGCCGTATAACTTTCTTCCTTAAACTGGAATTCACGAAGCAGCGAAGACGGTATTTCAACCCCCTTGATTTGTTCCTGTATCTGATTTTCAAATGGCGTCTGGTCCTCAAGCCCAGGCTTACGGATTATAACGATCTGTTTAGAAATATCCGGATCATAACGGAACTCCGGCACATATCCCTCAGATAATACTTCATGTTTCCGTTCTTTCTGCATCAATTCTATCTCCAAATCACACTGCGGATAAACCAAACAAGCCAGACGCACGCCATCCTTTATCTCCTTTGGCTTTAAGAAGCGGCGTTCCGTAGGGGATACTTCTCCTACATCTCCAGCCTTAATACATATCTTACATTTCCCACAAATACCTTTTCCGTTACAGGAATTGTCGATAAATAAATCATGGTCTAACAGGATCTCTAACAAACTCTTGCCCGGTTCATAGTCATATTCCTTTCCAGACTGTACAACACGCAATTTATACATTTATTTTACCTCTTTAGATTTTTCAATAATCCCCTTCCGAATTGCCTGGATATTTGCAATCGGAGACTTCGTACCAAGTCCGCATGCCGGAGAAATAATATCCGATCCGTCTTTCCAGCACTTTACCGCAAGACTCTTAATTTTATCCGGATTCCCAAATTCCAAAGCCCATGTGCTGACATTTCCCATCAACGCATGTTTCATAAGATTTTTTCTTGCCTCGCCCATAGCGACACAGGAATCAAAGCTTAATACATCCGAATGGATTTGTTCTGCCTGTGGATATACGTTCCTCATCTGTCCGCAGATATGCATAATCGTACCCAACTTATCACCCTGAAGACTATCAAAAATCTGGTTATTATATTTTACCGTATAATCCTCGAAAAGTTTCGGTCCAAGAATCTCACCTGTCCCGCTTGGATCAGATACCGCAATAACATCCGCGCCGGCTTCGATTTGCGCCCTTGCAAACTTAATAATCTCGTTAGTCACAACCTGCATATACCAATGTGCGTCCTCCCTTTTTTTGCGGATCTCTCTATAAAACACTGTAGGTTCCACCACAGAGCATGCGGTGCTTATCGGTCCTGTAATGTTTCCAATAATGGGCGCGTCCAGATTCTTCGACTTTAGAATTCGGATTGCGTCCAGTACAACCCTGACTCTTCCTTTATTCATACATATAGGTGAGATACTCTTCCATTCGGACACCGAATTGATCGCATATCCGCTCACATGCGGTTCATTGACTTTGTTTCCCATTGTTACCTGAGCCCCCATTGCCTCTGCCTCAACTGTCATGCAAAACGGGACCCCGACATTCTCAAAACAGCCATTTTCATAATTTGCAATTGCTAAATCTGCCATCATCTCAGCTTTCTGATGAGCTTCGGGCCAACTGATTCCTTTCCTGTCCATCAGATCGGTTGTAATCATATTCATCATTCCACCAGGACAAATACATGGCGGCCTATCCGTTGTTTCCTGATGCATAGCCCTTCTCAACCTCTCTTTTGCATTCATAATTACCATAAATTACTTCCCATGCCTCCGTCTGTTATTGAATATAAAATTGCTATATCCCGATATCTTACGGGATACAGCAACTTTTCTCATTTCTCATTATTGTTTAATATTTACACTGTGACGGCAAATACCTGTTTAAAATTCTCTTTTGTTCTGATGTTCTCTGGGGCAGCACATAATTATCTATTCTTCTTGCAATCTCATTCAGCGCATTATGTTTCAGCTCATCCTTACCCGGACACTCATGCGGCGCAATTCCTCCTTTATAAAACCCTTTCGCCATAAAGAAATCTTCTCTAAATCTTTGCGAAGATTTCGTATAAAGAAAAGTATCCGTAGTCTTCGCCTTATACATATCCTCAATAATGCCGTCATCCAGACTCAAACTAATTCCCTTCAGATAACGATTGGAAACTCTGACCAATTCCTCGTCATAAATCGCCTTTTCAAAGCTGCCGCATGAAAATCCCGACATCAGACCGGGATATGCATATACAACGTCTAACTGCGTTAGTTCAAAGGGCATTAAAGTAGTCAGCGCAGATTCTACACCGCTTTGATAATCAGGTCTTATCGCATCCGTCAACGCAGCGCAGATGGAGCTGCACAATTTGTAGGAAAGGCATAATTCATAGAATGCTACAGAAACAAATATTTCCTCGACCGAACCATATGTCGGCTGCATCGTACGCAAATCCGACTGTGTACTGCATACAGAATAATAAACTTCCGTCCCGGGCCTTAATAACTGAATATACACAGTACCCGCCAGCGCAATCGCCATATCATGGACATTCAGTCCGAATATCGTAACAGGTCCCGTCAAATATCCGATGGAACATGGACAAATCGTAACACTTTGTCCGTTCACTACCGCCGCTTTTATATTCAAAATACATTCGTCGTCATATGCCAACGGCGACATAGGACATACACATTGGTTCATATAATTATCGTCTTCCTCTGTACTCCTGAACTCTTTTATCAGCTCAATCGCCTTACACGCGCTTGCGTATACTTCTTTATCTTTCGTATTATAGCTGCTTGCCCTAAAACCATTTGTAAAATACTTGTCACTGTACTTCAGCATCATTGCAATCTGAGCCAGATACTTATCTTCAGCATCATTATCACATGGATCGACAACCGCAATGCCACAGCCTCCATATAGGTCGGATGTTTCGCCTAATTTATACATTTTCACCACATCAGCAACCGTAGCATTCCTGCAGATATTTGTATTTTCATCCAGAATATACGGTACCCCATAAAACAACTGGCTTGTTACGCTTCTCTCCGTTATTTCCCCAATCTCAAAAGACGAGAAACAAGCTAACGCTTCTTCAATCTGGTGATCTGTGAAATATACATACTGACCGTCTACTTTCATTCCATGTGCACGAAATAATTCCAGCGCTTCTTCATTTTCAAAACGAATTCCCACTTTTTGCAGCACTTCCGAAACTTTATCATGTAATTCAGATATTAGCCTGTCATTTAAAAACCTTCTAATTTGCATCTTTGCCTCCATAGGGCTAATGGATATGCTGTTTTACTTTTTCTTTTCCATATCCTGTCAGCTCATATTTACAGATTAACTGTTTATCCGCACTTTCATAACAATCTTTTACATCTACAAGACCAACTCCGCGCATAGACATCATATGCTCGTCGATTGCCGAAGGCGTGCACTGCTTTTCATTTGGATACTGTCCTTTTACAGCTTCATATAATTCAGCCGGCTCCAATGCAGTTCCTCTTTCTTCAAGAACTTTTAATAAAGTAAATCTTAATGGTAATGTTTTCACAGTACACCTCCTAATTATCCCTTACGTTCAAAATTTCGCTTGGTTTACCGGCAACAAAAACTGCCCCTATAAATATCATAACTGCTCCAACGACAATGTTCCAGGTGATACTTACAGAACCATAAAAGATCCAGCCAAAAATTACTCCCCACAGGGAATATGTAATCATCAACGCCATCGCTCTGGATGCTCCTGTCATATTAATAGCATTATAATACCAGAAATAAGAGATACCGTTAACAAATGCCGCGGCAACCAGGATTAACGTCCACGGAGATGTAAATGCAGCTGCGAAAAGCTTATATCCGGCCGCTCCAAATCCGGCAACAAATGGAAGTACGCAGATAAAATATGCTATAAATGATACAAACCATCTAATACCGATTGCAAGATCGGGATCCACCAAATCCATTCCATAAGCACATACTACTCCTTCCATTCCCCATCCAATCGTCGCTAAAATGCAAGCAATAATGCCTACAATGAAATTGGGATATACCTCGCCGCTAGGCGCTACATAAGTGACTACAATCGCACCGACCACGCATAGAAGAATACCGATCCATCCATTTTTTGAAATCTTTTCTTTCAGAAAAATTCTGCATAAAACAGCGCCAATGGCAGGGTAAATCGCTGTAATTGCCATCGTGTAAAACGGTCCTGCCAGGTACAATCCACAATAATACCCACTCATCGCAATAGGACCGCCAAATATTGCTCCCAAACAAATTATCAAACCTGGTTTTGTTTTTAAGATTCTAAAATATTCTTTTCCTTTTCCTTTTTTACAATTAATACAAAAGGTCACCAAACCCGCAAAAAGATCCCCCAAACATGCCCCGACTAACGGTACAATATAGAGACTCACATCTGCATAGCTGGCAAATGGTTCATAGCCAAACGCGATGGCCATAACTACCCCGCCTAATCCCCAAAGCATTCCTGCTATAGCGCCTATCGTAATACCCTTCTTCGTGTATCTAAGTTTTTTATCAAATAGAAGTTGTGTAATCATCTCTTTTCCTTCCTAAAAAAATCACATTCCTAAAACGACATCCGTTTCTTTCATTCCTACAAATTTTTTTGCCAGCTTTACTGCTTCCACCGCATTCGCCGTATAGCCGTCCGCACCGATCTCATCCGCATATTTCTTCGAGATAGGACTGCCGCCTATCATAATCTTAAAACGGTCACGGACACCCTTCTCCACAAGTTTATCGATTACTGTCTTCATACCGCCCATTGTTGTCGTCATCAATGTAGACATGCAAATAATAGAAGCCCCTGTCTCCATCGCCTTATCAACGAAATGATCCAACGGCACGTCCCGCCCCAAATCGATCACCTCAAAACCTGCTGTTTCCAACATGATCTTAACCAGATTTTTTCCGATGTCATGCGTATCGCCTTCTACTACACCGATCACTACCTTATAACCTTTCTCGTTTATACTTGTAATAGGCAGATAAGGACGCAGAACATCCAATCCTGCATACATTGCGTCCGAACAAAGCAATATATCTGTCACAAAATATTCCTCCGCATCAAAAAGAGCGCTGGCCTTGTTCATACCGTCTAACAGACCTTCATAAATACCGTCAAAAGCAGAAAAACCTTCTTCTATATATGTGCGCGCAACTTCGGCAATCTCCTCTTCCTCCATCTCCACAACACATTCCGATAATCTGGAAATCAGCTCTGCCTTCCGCTTTTCATCCTTCCCGGACACAGGCAACGCAGGCTCTTCCGCTTTATTCCGGACAGAACAACCATTGATTTTTTCCGCGTACTTTTCCATCAGCGCATCAAGCCCTGGAAAATGTGAAGCAACAGATTCATGATTTCCCGTATCAATATTTTGACTAACCGAGTCTGCCTCCTTCACTGCATCCCCCGTGAGAAATTCAACAAACTTATCTGCACATTCTGAACAAAACTGCATTTCGCTCAATTTACTATATTTATTCGGCTGACTTTGCGAAGGCATATTTCCGTCCTCTTTCAAAATCACCGGAACAATACTAATCGGATCCCTTTGTATAATTTTTCCACATTTATCACATACAAATACTACTTTTTTCATAATCCACTCTCTTTCTAATTCATCCAATTCCCTGGAGTCAACGGATATTTGCCGTATTTCCTCGCTGCTGTCATAAATGCATCAATGTTCTCTAACGGAACATCGCCGTTTAAATCACACCCTGTACACAATACATAACCATGAGCGCTGTCATACGCATCCTGAATACATTGCCGGCATGCCTCGTCAACGTCCTTTGTACTGCCAAGAATCATTATGTCTACAGGATCAATATTGCCTGCTAACGGTATCTGTGGACCTACTATACTTTTGGCAAAACTTATCCTCACCCGATTATCAATACTAATCATGTCAGGTCTTGTCTCAACCATCTCCGTAAGAATAGTCTTAGCGTCTCCGCAAATGTGATAGCAGACTATACCGCCTTTTGCATGAATATTATTCATCAGCTCAATTGTATATGGTTTTACGAATTCTTTATATGCGCTGACACTGATCATACTCCCCGTTGCAACCGGTTCGCAGACTAAAATCATAGCGCCGGCTTTCATAAATTCATTATGAACTTCAAGTAAAGTATCCGTGCATAAACGCATCAATCTATGCACTGCCCCGGGATCTCTGACTGTTGCCTTCAAAAGCTTGTCTATCGGATATATACTGGAAACGGATGTAAATGGTCCTGCAATCAGAGCAGCCGTCGGTACTTCCTTACCCAACTCATTAATGAGGATCTTAGCACAATCCACATGTTTTTGGAACTTAGGGTCATTTTTTAACCTGCATCTATCAAAATCCAGCTGTCCGATATCTTTCAATTCCTGTAATACATGACGCTCCACTGCCGGCACAGCATCTTCCGGATCTCCCATCACACTTCCCAAAGCACTTCCAATCGAATGAAGCCCATAATCTGCAATCAGCAGATCATTTCCAAATCGTTTATATGCTTCTATCTGGCAATAGGCCTCTGTTATAGCCGTGGACCTTTTCTGCTTATGCGTCATACCTGTCACTTTTCCGGACATAGAACAGATCAATGGCATCGCCAAAATACGATCCATATCTCTCCCTGCCCAAAAATTCCCCAGACGTTCCGCAGGCGTCATATGATCATCTTTATGCATCTTTCTCCTCCAGCGTAACCCCATCCTGAAAATCCGATCAACTTTATTTATCAACAGTAGGAAGAATAGCTTCTACATCCTGATGTGGACGCGGGATTACATGTACTGACACAAGCTCCCCTACTCTCTGCGCGGCAGCGGCGCCTGCATCTGTAGCGGCCTTAACTGCGCCGACATCTCCCCGCACCATAACGGTTACCAACCCACCGCCTACAAACTCTTTACCGACTAAGTAAACATTCGCCGCCTTTACCATAGCATCCGCAGCTTCTATAGCGCCCACAAGTCCCTTTGTTTCAATCATTCCTAATGCATCCTGTTTTGCCATTTGTATTTCCTCCTAATTTCATAATTCTTGTTTTTATTCGTTCAATTTTTTTCGAGAGTCACCTAACTCTGCTCCCATGTAAAACTCATTCAATCTTTCTAACAACTCTTTTTTTGTTAAACTTTCCGCTGCTTTTTCGTTCATTCCCAATTCCGGATATTCATGACAGATTAACCCTTTAATCTCGCTTAACCTGACGCGCTTCAGACGTGAAAACGCCCTGTCAATTCCATTGGATCTGATCATCTCTTCTACAAATATCCGGTTAACCTCAGTCTTTTCCGGCTCATCGTTCTGTTCTTCACTTGGCCTTTGCTGCGAAATCATGCCAGAAGTCCTTCCATTCGAAGCTGCAGCGCCAACCATCAGACCTTCAAGACTCTCGTGCGGACGCGGAATAACATGCTTGGACAGAAGTGTTCCTCCCATCTTTTCGATGGCGGCAGCCGCTGCATCTATGGATGCCTTACACGCAGCCACATCTCCCGTAATCGTAATTGCAACAATACCGCTTTTTACATATGTCCTTTCTACCAAACATACATCTGCAGCCTTAAGCATCGCATCAGCGCCTTCAAGCGCAGCAACCAACCCTTTCGTCTCAATGAATCCTAAAGCCTGCATATTCCTCCTCCTTAATTCTGATTCGTACCTTCATCACGGAGTTTTTCTATATAGGAGTCGAACATTTTTTCCAACAGTTCCGGTCTCTGCAATAAGCCGGTCTTATGTAAATAAGATAATACCTTGAAGATCTGTGCCACGCTTACCTCATCTTCTGATGACTCGGTAACCCTCTCCTTCTCAGTCTCTGGAACGTCTGAATCAGGCAATCTTGTCTCAGGAAAAGACTCCCTGCTTTCTAATCGCTCTTCTCCCTCCTGAATTATCATATCATTCTTACTGATTTCATCCCGCGCCGCAGGTGTGATCAAGGTATTCCCGTCCACATGAACAACCGTTTTCCCTTCTGCTTTCATTATATTCACAGCTGCTACATCAATCAGCTTCTTCATCCTTTTTTCACCCCGCTTCTATTCTTCAAAACAGCAATCCTCGTCAATAATACCGACAATTGCCGCGTCAACCGGAATATTATCATCTCCTAACATTTTACGCGCAGAACCTCCTGTAGTTACCAGTACCCTGTCGCCGACTCCGGCGCCGACCACGTCTGCCGCCACCATCCGTTTTCCTGATTCTTTTCCTCCGACAACTTCCACAAGCATCAGTTTATAACCATTTAGGACTTCTGCTTTTCTGGTCGCCCATATACTGCCGACTAATTTTGCCGTTATCATCTTTCTTTCCCTCTTATAAACTCTCTTTGATTTTCTCAATCGCAGCATTTACGGAAGCAGTATCTCCGAATATCGCCAGCAATATCATATTCTGCGGGCAATTTCCTCTAATATCTTCCACTGTAACGCCTGCCGCTTTTTCTGCAATATCTGCGGCGGCAATCATTTCAATCAATTTTCCCTGCACCAGGCCTATAGAATCTACTTGTCCCAACTTCTGCTTCCCGCCGGAACCTCTCCGACGTTCCAAAATATCCAGGGTTCCCTGTGTAGGTGATTTAATAATTCGAAAATCCATTATTCCACCGCCTTATATCTGCTCGGTCCTGCAGCTGCATGCAATCCCCAATGGTGTGACAAACATCGGATCTACTGGCTTGTAGGTCGGCACCCCTGTGTTTTTTTCAATCATTTCTTCGATTCCGGTCAGACAGCAGGTGCCTCCTACCAATGAGATATTGTCTATTTGGTAACCTTCTATATGCTTACTGATGATCACAGAAACCTTTTCAATCACTGGTTTCAATACAGGCAATATCTCTTTGTGGTTTAACGGATTACGTTTAAACAGTTCGGCCTCTTCAAAACTCTTTCGATATGCTCCTGCCAATACCAGTGAAAAATGGGTTCCTCCTGTCGGTTCATCTGCCACATATACTACTTTTCCATCTTTAAGTATAGAGATTCCCGTAGTACCGCCGCCAATATCTACTATAGCGCCATTTTGAATATGTAGAATTTCATTCGCCGCAGTGGGTTCGTCCTCCAATGAAGTAACAATATATCCCGCCGCTTCCACCACATTTCTTACGGCTCCTCCGTCCAGTGAGTCCGTTCCCGGCGGAATTGCAGCGGCAGCATAGAGTAATTTCTCTATCCCCAGCTCCTTCTCTAGTTTTTCTTTCATTCTCCGGACAATCTCGACCGCCCCAATGTAGTCTACAACCATTCCGTCGCGCACTACATCCGCATACTCGTAAATACCCGCGACAGGTTCACGCTTATCATCTAATACAACCGTTACCACGCATGCCGTACCCAGATCAACGCCTACATAATAGACAGAACTTTGCATACATATTGGCTGCTTCATTACTTTTTTTAATTTATCCACTAATTCATCACAAAACAGAAAATCTATTTTGCCCATCTGCATTCCTGCACCCCCGCTGCCGTACACATTAACTGCGTCAATTTATTAATAATCCGATTGAACGATTCTATCATGGCAATCCGACACTTCTCATCCGCAAAATCAACAGGCAAATTTATACAGTCAACCCTGGCCAACTTCAATTTTGCCCTCAAAACATTCATCTGAGCAAGCTGCTTTCCGTTTGATAACCGAATATGAGAGTCTGTAACTTCAAAACAACTACCCAAATCCTGACAGCAATTCCCCTCATTTATTCCCGGACAGCAATCAAAACAGACTGCCGAATCCACTGTTTCGCCAATCAGATTTAATCGAATTCCAGAAAGCTCATTCTTTAATTGCATAAACTGTTCAGAAAGTTTAAGATTCAGATCCATAATCTGACTGATTACAACGAGAAATTCTGCTTCAAGAACTTCAATATAGTTTACGAACCTCGCAAGCTCCGGAGAACCTTTCGCACCCTTCTCCAGGATATCGGTATGCCCTGCTTCCCCATCCCAAATGCGGATTCTTTGATCAATAAGAAACTGCCGTGCGCTCGGTGTCAAACGAATGTTTTCTGCCAGCCGGTAATTCGTAAAAGGCTGTTTATTAAATTGAGCGCGAAGATCATATTCTGTTATGAATTTCATTACTATTCTCCGCTGGGAAGGACTTTGTCTATACTATAGCGATCGATAATCTTATATATCTCCGGATGAGGACTTGCAATTACTACCGAACTATGCAGATTGCCTTCCATATCATTCACTCTCTTTACACCGGCGTCTACTGCACTCTGACAAGCCGCTATATCTCCTGCAACTAACACCGAGATATACCCGGAAGCGACATTTTCATATCCAATCAATTCTACTCCGGCAGCCTTTATCATTGCGTCCGCCGCCTCTACTGCATATACCAGACCAAATGTCTCTACCATGCCCAAAGCATTATATTTAGCCATAATTTTTTACCTCCCAATTCCTTCTAACAATTGTCTACATCATGACAAGATACAATATCACCGATAATTGGCACCGGTCTTGGTATCACACTCGCAGCTGTTACTTTACCGATTTTCTCTGCAGCCTGTTTTCCTGCATCGACAGATGCCCGACATGCCGCCACATCTCCTTTTACCATAATCGTTACTAAAGTCGAGCCCACATTTTCATATGAAACCAGCTCCACATTAGCAGCTTTCAGCATTTTGTCGCAAGCTTCCAACGCCGGAACCATACCAAGTGTTTCCAGCATCCCTAAAGCTTCCTCTCCATAATACCTCATAATTTCTCCTTTCTTTACATTGATTAACCTTTTTTTACACCAATTATAGTGTACCCTGCCTCCCAGCCAAATTGCAAATCAATATTTTCTATTTATCATCGTGCTTATAGACTATTTCTATTAGATATATCAATACCAAACAAAACTAAATATCTTAATAGCAATTACAACGAAAGAATTGTAAATTGCACGAATTTTATATTGAATTTTGCAAGATACCGTGTCATAATGTTTATAGTCAGATAATTGTTAATTGTATTTATTTTTTGAAATGGGGAATTATTATGAAAAAAGAAATCCTTCAACAGTGCATTACTATTGTAGAGTTTCTTGGAAATGCTCTTGGCCAGGATTACGAAGTCGTATTGCACGACCTTGGCTCTGATCCTCCGGCTATCGCCGCAATCACGAACAGCCATATCAGCGGGCGAACAGTCGGCAGCCCTTTAACGGAAGCCGCGCTCCAGATGCTTTCTTCGCAAGCATATAAGACGAATGATTTCATTTGTAACTATAAAGGTATTACAGAAGACGGACACATCCTGCGTTCCTCTACAATGTTCATTAAAGATTCCGGCGGAGAACTGATCGGACTTCTGTGTATCAACTTTGACGACAGCCGTTTTCAGGAACTGCAGGGTTCTATTCTTTCTACCATACATCCAGGCGCCTTTCTGGATAAAGATAACAGTAACAGCAAAGTATCTCCTCCTATCCCTAAGGATACATCTGCTGTTCCTCATACAGTAACGACAGAAAACTACCCCGTAGACATCTCATCACTGATGCAAAAGATCTTCGACGACGCAACCGTATCTCTTCCTACATCCATTGACAGGCTCAACCAATACGAACGCAAAGACATCATTGAAAAACTGAATGAACAGGGTCTTTTCCAATTAAAAGGAGCCATCTCGTTTGTCGCTAAGAAATTTTCCTGCTCAACAGCGACGATTTACCGTTATTTAAGCGAAATTGGAGATTAATGAAAAACAGGACTGACGCATACATTGCGCCAGCCCTTCTATGCAGTATCTTCTCTTCTCCACAGCTATCAGAATATTATCAAGCGTCTGCCAATATCTTATTCATGGTTTCAAACAAAACTTCTATATTGATCGGCTTAGCAATATGGCCGTTCATTCCGCTTTTCAGAGCCTCTTTTCGGTCTTCTTCAAAGGCATTCGCCGTCATCGCTATCATCGGTATCGAAGCCAGCCTGCGATTTTCAAGCTCACGGATCACTTTTGCCGCCTCATAGCCGTTCATCACAGGCATCTGTACATCCATCAATACCAACTGATAATATCCCGCTTCAGATCTTCGCAGCATATCCACGGCTATCTGTCCGTTTTCTGCAATCTCTACCGTAAATCCCGCTTCGCCTAAGATCTCCTCTGCGATCTCCTGATTCAGCTCATTGTCTTCCGCCAACAGGATACGTCCCGCACGGAATTCGATCTGTTCCTCGGATATCTCTGATCTGTGTTCTTCCGAATCAAGAGTCGAACGCAGGCAGTCGCTCAACTCCGATAAAAACATCGGTTTACTGCAGAATGCCGTAACTCCGGCGTCCTTTGCCTCGTCCTCAATATCCGTCCAGTCATACGCGGTCAGAAGGATCACCGCCGCGTTTTCTCCCATCTCTTTACGGATTCTTCTGGTCACCTCGACACCGTTCATATCCGGCAGCATCCAATCGATCACATATACATTATAAGCATCCTTTCGCATGACTGCCTGACGTGTGCGCAAAACCGCCTCTTTTCCCGATAATGTCCATTCGGCGCGCAGTCCTATTTGTCCCAGCATATATGATACACTGTCACAGGTATTAAAATCATCATCCACAACCAGAGCTCTGCAATTCTTGAATTCAGGTATATCGTATGATTCTCTGTTCTTGGGATTCAGTCGGAAGGTGAAGGAAACCTGGATTTCCGTTCCTACATTCTGTTCGCTCTTCACATGGATGGTCCCGTTCATCATATCTATAATATTTTTGGTGATTGCCATGCCAAGACCTGTCCCTTGAATCCCGCTGATCGTAGAATTCCGCTCTCTCTCAAACGGTTCAAATATGCGTTCTACGAATTCCTGGCTCATGCCGATACCGGTATCTTTGATCGTGAAGTCATAATTCGCGCAGCCCGCAGGCGCACCCTGCCTCTCTGTAATCCTGAGGCTGACTACGCCGCCCGCACTGGTATATTTGACTGCATTGCTTAACAGATTCAAAAGCACCTGATTCAAACGCAGTTTATCACAGAAGATATTCTCATCCAGAACATCCACCGTATCAATATACAACTCGATCTGCTTCGCATGGACGTCTGCCTGCAGAATATTGCGCAGTTCGTGGAGGATCTCAGGAAGGCTGCATTCCTTCTCGTCCAGATGCATCTTACCGCTCTCGATGCGGCTCATATCCAGAACATCATTGATCAGGCTAAGCAGATGATTTCCTGACGTCATAATCTTTTTCAGATATTCCTCCACCCGCTCTCTATCGTCGATATGAGCGATTGCCAAAGCCGTAAAGCCGACGATCGCGTTCATCGGCGTCCGGATATCATGCGACATATTGGAAAGGAATACACTCTTCGCCTTGCTGGCCCGGTTTGCCTGCAAAAGCGCGTCCTCCAGCAATCCTTTTTTCTCCATCTCATCCCGGATCTCCGCGTCTACGCTGCGGAATCCCATCACGATGCCTTTGTTTTCCTCCCATTGTCCCGTGCGTACCACTTTCATCTGGAAATATCGGATCTCTTGATTCCGGTAGGTACGGTAATTGATATGATACATATCTTTCTTTGCAAGCTCGTTTTTCAGGAAATCCAGAGATACCGCCTGCTTAAGGGCCTCTCTGTCTTCCTCGTATACCGACTCGCATATGTATCGGCCCATGCTCTCCTCCAATGATATCTCATCACAGAAGATACTGTCGTAGCGATGCATGTCGCCGCCAATCTGAATCGGAAGCCCCATTCCTGTATTCAGATCAAAAAAACAAACCAGCCTATAATCAATACTTAACGCCCGCAGAAGTCCCTCCTGATGCCTCTCTTTTTTCCTTTCCTCCTGCTTCTGCTCCGTTATGTTAAGAAGGAAACGCTGATAGAACTTTTCGCCGTTTTCTTCCAACAGTTTAATATTTCCCATCACATGCAGAATCTCGCCATCCTTATGCTGCACACGATATTCCATGTTGACGCTGTCCCCTGTTTTCTTAAGCTTTGTGATGCATTCCCGTAGTTTTGGTTTGTCTTCATCCATTACAGATTCCGCAACCATGTCAAAACCGTCGTCTTCTAATTCCTCCTGGGAATGATAGCCCAGAATCTCAAGCGCCGCCCTGTTGACGCTGATAATCTGTGAACCGTCCAGCGAATGGCACAGGATTCCGCACTCCATGCTTGTGAAGATCATCTCCAATATCTGATTCTTCCTCATGATCTCCTGTTCATACGCCCGTTCCTGCGTTATGTCAATGGCTACGCCGACCGTTCCCATAACGCTTCCGTCCAAGTCATACAAGGGAGACTTATAAGTTGTAAGCAGCCTCATACCCTCTCCGGTCTTGATCGTTTCCTCTGAGACAATGGTCTGCCTCTTATCCATAACCTCTCTCTCAGACTCGATACAAGCCGGATCATCATGCTCCACGTCCCATATATAGGCATGCCCTCTGCCTTCTACCTGTTTCTTCGTCTTATTGACTGTTTTGCAAAAGCTGTCGTTTACTTTCTCATGTATCCCATTCTTATCTTTATACCATACAAGACTGGGTATATTGTTAATTGTAGACTCAAAAAACTGTTTTGTCTGCCAGTAATCTTTACTCTTCTTACAATTCTTCTGCCATCTCAAAAATCGAAACCGAGCCTCAGCGTCCGACATGGGCATAACCCATATATCTTCAACCTGGGACATATACTCCTCAAGCGACGGTATCTGCTCCCTATCTGCAAGCAGAATCAGTTCAGCCTCCGGTCTCTTGCCATCGACGAACCGTCTCACTGTCTCCACGCAGTCCTCTCCCTGCAGACGAAGCAAAATCACATCGGCTTTAGCGACCGCTTCCGCCTCCGGTTTATCTTCTTCTAAAAAATCATGTATAAAATGCTCAAAAGGACTTATCTCCTTCACAATCTCAAATACATTGCATGCGCCACCTGATAAACAAAAATGTATATGACAATGATACATAACTGTTCTCTCCCCATTATTTATTACTGCAGT